>NZ_RCNZ01000078.1:0-45993 GCF_004307525.1 Pseudomonas sp. Sample_21
CGGAGGGCTTCGTCGGGCAGATGTTCAAGATTCTCGGCCAGCATCTACCACCGCCCGCGGTTGCTCAGCCGCCATCGAACTGGGGCTCGGATGCGTGGCTGCACAAGCATTTCGATGACCGCGATTTTGTCGTACGCGTGACCCGCAGCCACTTCAATTTCCGCTACCGCTCGGCGGCGCATTTCATTGACATCTTTCGCCACTGGTACGGGCCGGTGCACAAGGCTTTTGCGGTGTTGTCGGCGGAGGCCGGACAGGCGCTGGAGGATGATCTGACGGAGTTGCTCAACCGGTCGAATCGCGCCGGGGAGGCGTCGCTGGTGGTGCCGAGTGAGTATCTGGAGGTGGTGATTACCAAGCGCTAGCCCACCTCGGATCTCCTGATCGATGAAGATCTCTGTGGGAGCGAGCCTGCTCGCGAAAGCGGTGTGCCAGCCAACCTTTATGTTGATGGAACCACCGCATTCGCGAGCAGGCTCGCTCCCACAGGGGATGTGCTTATTTCAAATGGCTGCGATCAAACCACTCCAGCGCCGTGCGCCAGATGCAGATCCCCAGGAAATAAGCCGACATCAGCAACCACAAGCCCATCACCAGCGGGTTGATCACCGGGTGATTGAGCACCAGTGACAGGCTGCACAACAGCCAGATCGCCGTCACCGCGATATTGATTGGCATGAAACGCCGCACGCGGAACGGGTGCAGGAATTTCATCCGCGTCACCGTCAGCAATGCCAGCCCGATCACGGTGAGAAAGGTAATCCACGGCCCCGGGCCAATGATGTACAGGCACAGCGCAACCACGTTCCAGGCCGCGGGGAAGCCGACAAAATAGTTGTCCTTGCTCTTCATGTTGACGTTGCAGAAACAGAACAGCGACGACACCAGAATCACCGACACCGTCAGCAACAGGGTGTAATCGGGCAGGGGAATGTAGCGGTAGATAAACAGTGCCGGGATGAATACATAAGTCAGGTAATCGATGACCAGATCAAGGATCGAACCGTCGAAACTCGGCAGCACCGATTGCACATTGACCTTGCGCGCCAGTGCGCCATCGAGGCCGTCGACAATCAGCGCCACGCCCAGCCACATCAGGCAATGAATCGGCTGGTTTTCCAGCAGGGCGAGGGTGGCGAGGAAGGCGGTGACCACGCCAGTCGCGGTAAAACCATGGGCGCCCCATGCTTTGAGCCTGGCGATGTGTACGGTGGATATCACGGGGGCGTTCTCCAGAAAGTGAAGCAAGCCGGGTATCGCCCATCGTCAGAAAGGGCGTCGGCAAACCGGGTCGGGTTGCAGCTATCGACCGGTTTGGCCGGGATAAGGTTCACCACCCATGAATCTTAGCTGGCTCGCGGAAAATTTCTCGAGTGCGATTTCATCGGTTACCCGGCGTCAGCCCAACGGTGCTGGCGCTATGGCTGCGTCGGTCTATCGTTGCCAGACGCAATCAGGCCGGAAAAGCCTTAGCGTCTGCACTCTGTTTAGCCAGCCCCAGCCAATTACTGGATGTGTCGTTACAAGCCCCGGCCGCTCCATCCGTCCGGGGCTTTTTGACCTCGATTGAATTTTTCCGCCGCCGTGTCGCTCTTCTGCATAACAGAACCCGTCTGCCATCGGTGTGCTCATGAACAGGAACCTCGACGATTACAACCGCATGCGTGATTTTTCCGCGACGTCGGAGCCGGCCGCAGTCAAGCGCTCGGGCCGTAAGTCGGCCAAGGATCATGCTTTGCAGTTCTGCATCCAGAAGCACGACGCTTCGCACCTGCATTACGACTTTCGCCTCGAACTCGACGGCGCCCTGAAGAGCTGGGCGGTGCCGAAGGGGCCGTCGCTGGACCCGTCGGTCAAGCGTCTGGCGATTCATGTCGAGGATCATCCGCTCGATTATGCGACGTTCGAAGGCAGCATTCCCGAGGGGCATTACGGCGCCGGTGATGTGATCGTCTGGGATCGCGGCGTGTGGATTCCGCTGGACGATCCGCACAAGGCCTATGCCAAGGGCCGACTGAAGTTCGAGCTTCAGGGCGAGAAGCTCGGCGGCGTTTGGAATCTGGTGCGTACGCACATGCCGGGCAAGAAAGAACAATGGTTCCTGATCAAGCATCAGGACAACGCCGCGCGACCGCAGGATGATTTCGACGTGCTGGTCGCCGAGCCCGACAGCGTGCTCAGTGAGCGCACGATTGTCGGCAAATCGGCGGCTGCTGCCGATAAAGCCAAACCGGTAAAAAAGGCCCCGGCCAAGCCGCGCAAGCAGGCGTCCGGGCAGCTCACCGGCGCGCGCAAGGCCAAGTTGCCGGCACTGATCAAGCCGGAACTGGCGACGCTGGTCGACAGCGCACCCGAAGGGCAGTGGAGCTACGAGATCAAGTTCGACGGCTACCGGATCATGGCGCGGATCGATCACGATGAGGTGCAGCTGTTCACCCGCAATGGCCACGACTGGACGCACAAACTCCCGCAGCAGGCCAAGGCACTGGCGGCGTTGGGTCTGGAATCGGCATGGCTGGACGGTGAAATGGTCGTGGCCAATGAGCAAGGCGTGCCGGACTTTCAGGCGTTGCAGAATGCTTTTGATGCCGGGCGCAGCGGCAACATTGTTTATTACCTGTTCGACGTGCCGTATCTGAATGGCGTCGACCTGCGGGACGTGCCGGTGGAAGAACGCCGCGCCGCGCTGAGCACCATCCTCGGCGCACAGAAAGAATCGTCAACGCTGCGCTTCTCCGAAGCCTTCGAAGAAACCCCGGACGCGCTGCTCAACAGCGCCTGCCAAATGCAGATGGAGGGCCTGATCGGCAAGCGGCTCGGCTCGCCTTATGTGTCGCGGCGCAGCGGCGACTGGATCAAGCTCAAGTGCAAACATCGCCAGGAATTCGTCATCGTCGGCTACACCGATCCGAAAGGCGCGCGCAGTGCCTTCGGTGCCTTGCTGCTCGGCCTGCACGACGCTGACAGCGGCGAGTTGCGCTATGCCGGCAAGGTCGGCACCGGTTTCAACGAAACCACATTGAAAAGCATCCTCGCCCAACTCAAGCCGTTGCAGACCAAAAGCGCCGCAGTGGTCAATCCGCCCAGCGGTTTCGAGGCCAAAGGTGTGCACTGGCTCAAACCCAAACTGCTGGCCGAAGTGGCATTCGCCGAGATGACCAAGGACGGCTCGGTGCGCCACGCCGTATTCCATGGTTTGCGCGATGACAAACCGGCCAAGGACATTACCGAGGAGCGAGCGAAGCCTGTGAAAGCTGCCAAGTACGAAAAGAACGAAAAAACCGAAAAGACCAAAACCGCCGACAAGCAGCCGGCAAAGAAAACCGCCGCCAGCAAAAAAGCCGAGACCGCACCGTCGCAATCAGGACTGGCCGGCGGCAAGGTACGCATTACCCACCCGGATCGGGTGATCGACGCCGTCAGCGGCACGACCAAAATGCAACTGGCGCAGTATTACGCCAGTGTCGCCGAATACATCCTGCCGCAACTCAAGGATCGCCCCGTGGCGTTGGTGCGTGCACCGGACGGCATTGCCGGCGAATTGTTCTTCCAAAAGAACGCCGAACGCCTGGCTATCCCGGGGATTACTGCACTAGACAAGGACATCACCGGCCAGCCAGTGATGATGATCAACAATCCCGAAGCGCTGGTCGGCGCGGTGCAGATGAGTACCGTCGAGCTGCACACCTGGAACGCTACAAAGGTGGATCTGGACAAGCCCGATCGTTTCGTCCTCGATCTCGACCCGGATCCGGCGCTGCCATGGAAAAGCATGGTTGAAGCCACCGCGCTGACCCTCACCGTGCTCGATGAGCTGGGCCTCAAAGCCTTCCTGAAAACCAGTGGCGGCAAAGGCATTCACTTGGTGGTGCCGTTGACGCGCAAGCATGGCTGGGACGAAGTGAAGGACTTCAGCCACGCCATCGTCAGCCATATGGCCAAGTTGCTGCCGGATCGTATTTCAGCGGTGTCCGGGCCGAAAAACCGCGTCGGGCGGATCTTCATCGATTACCTGCGCAACGGCCTCGGCGCCACCACCATTTGCGCCTACGCCGCACGGGCGCGGGAAGGCATGCCGGTGTCGGTGCCGCTGTACCGAGAGGAAGTCGCTGAAATCAAGGGCGGTAATCACTGGAACATCTACAACGTTCACGAGCGTCTGACCGAAGTCGGTGATGAGCCTTGGGCGGACATGAAGAAAACCCGCCAGACCATCACCGCCGAGATGCGCAAACGCGTCGGCATGAAAAAGTGATCAGGTGTCGCGCAGCAAGTCGTGGGCGTTGAGCAGTTCGAAGGCGATTTGCGGGTGGTTTTCCAAGCCCTTGCGAATCGCCGCCGGAATTGCCGCGCGAGTCTTGCGACACAGGCCTGGCAGCTCGTCGATCTGAATGGCGATACCGCGCATGGTGCGCACTTCGTTGAAACCGGGGGCGACGTCGACACGGATGCCGAGTTGCTCGTACATACGCTGTTGCAGGCGTTTGAGGTCGGCGAGGTCTTTGAGTTGTTCCAGGCGCGCCAGAAGAATTTTTTCCTCAGCGCGAGTCAAGCGCAGGATGCGCACATCCGCGCCGGGCGTTTCCAGCAACGGATCGCGCCCGCAGATGCAGGCGCCGGGAGGGCAGGGTGAGCGCAAGGGCACGGTCGTCGTCATGGCCTCCATCATAGAGGCCGTCGGACATGTTTGCCTATGCGCACTCAGCGGCCGTCCATCGGCCGCTGCGTCCCTCGTGCCTACTGCTGCACGCCTTCGTATTGCACCAGAATGGCGTTGGCCAGGTCTTCATCACTGGCGTTCAAGCCAGGGTTGGCCTGACGCACCTGTTGCAGTACCGACTCAAGATAAACCCCACGAATGGCCCCGCCGCTTGCAACGAACGCAGACACGTCGTCACGGGCCGGAATCACCATTTTGTCGTCCTTGAAGGTCGAGTACAGCGACGCGGACACACCTGCCGAAGTGGCGACATCACCCGCGTCAACGCGGGCCAGCGCCGAACCGACCGGCAGGCAAAGCATAAGAGAAGAAATCAGGACTAACTTGCGCATGACGTGTTCCTCCACAAGCGCTAAGCAAAAAGGGAAGGGACTACATAACCTCAGAGGTGAACGGCGCGCGGGAGTTCCGTAGGCCGCAAAAACGTAGCGGCGAGGAACCGGGCAAAACCGGCAAGGGTCTACCGCTTGCCTGTATTGCCGAGAATCGACCCATGCTCGTCAGAGTCAGCGACAACGTTGCCCAACCGGCAGATACGCGAATCGAAGCGCTTTTGCTCGCTGGATTTATCTGCCTGACCATCGCGCTCGGCCTGTTCCCGCGCAGCCGCGTCGACTGGCTATTGGAAAATATCCTGGCGTTGGCGCTGGTGTTGACCCTGCTGCTGGCGCATCGGCGTTTTCGCCTGTCGACGCTGTCGCTGGGGATGCTCTTCGCCTTCCTGTGCATTCATGAAGTCGGCGCGCATTACACCTATTCGCGGGTGCCTTACGATCAGTGGGGCACGCTGTTGGCCGGGGTGAGCGTCAACAAAGTGCTGGGTCTTGAACGCAATCACTATGATCGGCTGGTGCACCTTAGCTATGGATTGCTGCTGGTCTGGCCGATTCGCGAAGTGCTGCTGCGCCTGACGCCGTTGCGCGGCGCGTGGCTGGCGCTGTTGACCCTGAATGTAGTGCTGGCGACGTCGGCGTTGTACGAATTGATCGAATGGGTCGGCGGCGCTTACCTGGGCGACGACACTGGCCAGGCCTTCGTCGGTGCGCAGAATGATCCTTGGGATTCGCAGAAGGACATGGCCCTGGCGCTGTTCGGCGCCGGGCTGTCCTTGCTGGTATTGACGCGCTGGCGCCGAGCGCCGCGGTGAGGGATCAGATCACCCCACAGGCCATGCGATCACCGCCACCGCCCAGAGGCTTGGGCATGTCGGAATGGTTATCGCCGCCGGCGTGAATCATCAGGGCGTGGCCCTTGATCTCGGCGATCTTCTTCAGGCGCGGCGCCAGCACCGGGTAGTTGGCGACACCATCAGCCATCACATATACCGCCGGCAGATCGCCCAGATGCCCGTTGGCGTAAGGGCCAAGGTGCTTGCCGGTTTTCGCCGGATCGAAGTGTCCGCCAGCGGCCAGTGCTGCGCCTTTGACGCCATCCTTGGTGCCCGCTTCGCAGCTGCCGTTTTCATGGACATGGAAACCGTGAATACCCGCTGGCAACGATTTCAAGTCCGGGGTGAACAACAGGCCGTACGGCGTCTCGCTGACAGTGACCGAGCCGATCGCCTGCGGCGCGCCGTCGGCGCTGACCAGATTGATTGCGACTTTCTCCGTTGCTGCCTGTGCGGTGCCGATTGCCAACGTGCCGAGCAGACCAAACCACAGTGCGCGTTTCATAAGCGTTTCCTTCAGCTGCATGAATGTTCGAAGCGCTGGATTGATAGCCTGCCGGGGTTAACCGGCGATGAAGGCAGTATCCAGCGGCGCTGCAAGGTGTGACCGGGTTCACGCTTGAAAAGTTTTGCCGGATTCAAGTCGCCGCTGACATCAGCCGATACGCTCTGTGTCGGCAGTTCCCTGCACATAGGCTTAACTGAAATCCGACAAGCGCAATCCAGCGTGCCCACGGGAGATTCAACGGTGTCGATCAAACTGCGTTTGGTGTTGCTGATTGCGACCAGCCTGCTGACGGCGCTGATCGTGAGTCTGGTCAGCTACGTCGGCAACCTGCGAATGGCCACGGCGGTCGGCGATAACACGGTGAGCATGAGCGCGCTGCGCAATCACATGGAAGCGGACATGATGCACGACGCCCTGCGCGCCGATGTCTATTCGGCGATGCTGGTCGGCCTGGGCAAAAGCACCGCCACCGCCACCGAGGTGCGCGATTCGCTCACCGAGCACGCCGGGCATTTTCGTGAAGTGCTGGATGACAACCTGAAGCTGCCGATCAACCCGCAGTTGCGCACGGCGCTGGAGCAGATCAAGCCGAGCCTCGATACCTACATCAAATCCGCCGAGCAGATCGTCGGCGTGGCGCTGGACAAGCCGGATGCCGCCCAACAGCAGCTCGGCACGTTCAATAGCGCGTTTACTCAGCTCGAAGAGCAGATGGGCGCGCTCAGCGAACTGATCGAAAACAACACCCTGCACACCAGCGAAGGCACCGAAGCGGCCATCCGCCACGCCAATCTTGCGCTGGCAGTGGTGCTGGTCGTCAGTCTGTTGCTGCTGCTGATTCAGGGGCGCTGGGTGATCCTGAGTATCATGGGGCCGCTCAAATCCGCCAGCCGCATCGCTGAAAGCATTGCCCATGGCAATCTCAGCGAACCAATTGTCGAGCCCGCCGGCAAGGACGAAGCCAGCGTTTTGATACGCACATTGGCGACCATGCAGCGCGATTTGCGCAACATGATTGACGTGGTCCGGCGCAACGCTCACGGCGTCAGTGGCATGAGCGAGCAGCTCAGCCAGGGCTGCCATCAGGTCGCCGACAGCAGCCAGCAGCAAAGCGTTGCCGCCGGCACCATGGCGGCCGCCGCCAGCCAGATGACCGCCAGTATCGAAGAAATCACCCGCCACGCCGAACGTGCCCTGAGCATGGCCAATCAGGCCGAAAACCTGGCCAAGGAGGGTGGCGGGGTGATTCATCAAGTGGTCAGCGACATGGACGACATCGCCCGCTCGGCACAGCAGTCGGCGCAGGTGATCCGCACGCTGGATCAGGAATCCGAGGCAATCTTCAACATCATTCAGGTGATCAAGAGCATCGCCGACCAGACCAACCTGCTGGCGCTCAACGCGGCGATCGAGGCAGCGCGGGCGGGTGAACAGGGCCGTGGTTTTGCCGTGGTCGCCGATGAAGTGCGCAGTCTGGCCGCACGCACCAGCGCTTCGACCCAGGAAATCGCCGCCATGGTCGCGCGCATCCAGAACAGCACGCGCGAGGCGGTCAGCAGCATGGAGGCGGGCGTGGCGCAGGTCGACAAGGGCATGGCGGTGACGGCGGAAGTCGAGCGGGCGATTCGCGAGATCCTCGACGCCACGCTGAACACCACGCAACTGGTCAACGACATCACCCGCACGATTGGCGAACAGAGCCAGGCCAGTAACGAGATCGCCCATCAGGTGGAAATGATTGCGGGAATGAGCGAGGGCAATAGCCGGGTGATCGGGCAGACGGCGACGACTACGGATGAGTTGTCGAATCTGGCGGGGCAGTTGGCGCGGTCGGTGGATCGGTTTCGGTTGTGATGTTGAGGTAGACCAGCTGGTTTTCCATTGCCTGAGCCAGCGCTTTCGCGAGCGGGCTCGCTCCCACAAGGTTCGCCAGTGTCGAGTCCTTTGTGGGAGCGAGCCTGCTCGCGAATAGGCCAGCTCGGGCAACACTGAATCAGGCCAATGTGCCCTCAATCAAAACCTGAACGCCTGCCGCCCAACCAACAACCATTTCCCACCCTGTTTCTGCCAGATCTGGAAATTCTCGATCTCGGTCGGAATCACCTCGGTCCCTTTCAACGCCTGTGCGGAGAAGTGGTGGCGCACTAATGCGGTATCGCCGGACATCGTGATGGTCTGCTTTTGCATCTCCAGGGTCTTGAATGCGCTGCGGCCGGTTTCGATGTCGGCGATGAATTCCTGCTTGTCCTGAATCTTGCCGCTGGAGTGGCCGTAGGTCAGGTTCGGCGCGGTCAGAGCGTTCAACTCGGCGATGTCTTTATGCAGCATCGCCTGAGTCAGGTGATCAACTGCTTGGGCAACGTCCTTTTCCGCTGGGGCAGGGGCGGCCATGGCACAGGCGCTGAACGCGCAGAACAAGCCAATGAGGAGGCAGGATTTGGTCATGTTGGTTCCTTGTTGTTATTGGGTTTGGATGACTGGTTTATTTCGTCAGTCATCGTACAACTTAGCAGGTAATTTTCTGCATGAACAACGAGCGGTTGGCACTGATTTATCAAGTTGCGAAGCACATCGCGCAAAAAAGTTTGCAGGCCGATGCCTGATCGCCATCATGTTTGGTGCCCGATGGCCGATAAGCCCCTGAGCGGAAAAAGACGTTCAAGTCGGGAACAGACGCGCGGGTTCGCCCTGACGTGATATTCTCCGCGCCAAATTTGCTTTGACTTAATTCGGTTGGCTGGCCTTTCGGGCGGGCCGACGGGATCCCTGTCGCTCAAGCAGCTGAAGCCAATAACGATAAGAAGTCAGTTCAGAAGGGACATTAACTGAGGTCGATGCCACATGTCGGCCTTGTGTGCCCACCCGTCAATATTGAAGTGTGCCGGATTGCGCGACGCCAGCCTGAGCGTCAACACAGCGCAACGCAGACTGATAACAACGACGGGCGGAAGGCGTTTTATCATAGGTGCAACAGATGTTTAAGAAAGTGAACACAGCCTTGCTCGGTCTGGCTTTGGCGATGGGGATGTCGTCTGCCAATGCTGCCGAAGCCAAGAAAGTTGACGTCCTGCTGATCGGCGGCGGCATCATGAGCACCACCCTGGGTGTGTGGATCAATGAGCTGGAACCGACCTGGTCGATGGAAATGGTCGAGCGCCTCGATGGCGTCGCCCTGGAAAGCTCCAACGGCTGGAACAACGCCGGTACCGGTCACTCGGCTCTTGCCGAGCTGAACTACACCCCGGAAGACGACAAGGGCAACGTAACGATCCCGAAAGCTGTCGAGATCAACGAAGCGTTCCAGGTTTCCCGTCAATTCTGGGCCTGGCAGGTTCAGCAGGGCGTGCTGAAGAACCCTCGCTCGTTCATCAACACCACACCGCACATGAGCTTCGTGTGGGGCGATGACAACATCAAGTTCCTGAAAAAGCGCTACGAAGCCCTGCAGGCGAGCCCGCTGTTCGCCGGCATGCAGTACTCCGAAGACCCGGCGGTGATCAAGAAGTGGGTACCGCTGATGATGGAAGGGCGTGACCCGAACCAGAAAATCGCGGCCACCTGGAGCCCGCTGGGTACGGACATGAACTTCGGCGAAATCACCCGCCAGTTCGCCGCTCACCTGCAAACCAAACCCAACTTCGATCTGAAGCTGTCGAGCGAAGTCGAAGACATCACCAAGAACGCCGACGGCACCTGGCGTGTGAGCTACAAAAACCTCAAGGACGGCAGCAAGACCGAAACCGACGCCAAGTTCGTGTTCATCGGCGCTGGCGGCGGTGCCCTGCACCTGCTGCAGAAGTCGGGCATTCCGGAAGCCAAGGAATACGCAGGCTTCCCGGTTGGCGGTTCGTTCCTGGTGACCGAGAACCCGACGATTGCCGAGCAACACCTGGCCAAGGCCTACGGCAAGGCTTCGGTTGGCGCGCCACCGATGTCGGTTCCGCACTTGGACACCCGTGTTCTGGATGGCAAGCGCGTCATTCTGTTTGGCCCGTTCGCGACCTTCAGCACCAAGTTCCTCAAGGAAGGTTCGTACTTCGACCTGCTGACCAGCACCACCACCCACAACATCTGGCCAATGACCAAGGTCGGCATCAAGGAATACCCGCTGGTCGAGTACCTTGCCGGTCAGTTGATGCTGTCGGATGAAGACCGTCTGAACGCGCTGAAGGAGTACTTCCCGAACGCCAAAGCCGAAGACTGGCGTCTGTGGCAAGCCGGCCAGCGCGTGCAGATCATCAAGCGTGATGAAGCCGCTGGTGGCGTGCTGAAGCTGGGCACCGAGATCGTTGCTTCGCAAGACGGCTCGATCGCCGGCCTGCTGGGCGCATCGCCGGGCGCGTCGACCGCTGCACCGATCATGCTGAGCGTGCTGCAGAAAGTCTTCAAAGACAAAGTCGCATCCCCTGAGTGGCAGACCAAGCTGCACCAGATCGTGCCGAGCTACGGCACCCAGCTGAACAGCGATCCGGCCAAAGTGGCTGCAGAGTGGGCTTACACCGCGAAAATCCTCGAACTGCCGACGCCTCCAGCGATCGGTCAGGTAGCTGCTCCGGCGGCACCTGCGGCTGACAAAGCCGTAGCGCCGAAGGAAAACGCTGCACGTGACATGGCTCTGTAAGCAGAACCCTGACACACAAAAACCCACTGAACCGGCGACGGTCAGTGGGTTTTTTTATGCAGGGTGGATTCAGGCTTTTGCGGACGCGAGATAGGCACCGAGGCGCCGACCCATTTCTTCGCCCAGTGCCTGCAAGCCGCTCAGCGGCCGCACCATCACTTCGAACTCGACAATCTTGCCGTGTTCATCGAAGCGAATCATGTCGATGCCCTTGAGTTCCTTGCTGCCGACCCTGGCGCTGAATTCGAGAATCACATTCAGGCCATCCGCCGTCGCCAACTCGCGGTGATAGGCGAAATCTTCAAAGACTTCGAACACGGTGTTGAGGATCATCGCCACCACCGGCGCGCCGGGGTAGGGCGTGTGGGCCATGGGCGAGCGGAACACAGCTTGCGGATCGAGCAGTTCGGGCAGGGCTTTGAGATTGCCGCTGCGGATCATCCCGTGCCAGCGCTCGAGGGACGCGGCGACGTTGGGCTGCAAGGCGAGGTCGGGCATGGTCACTCCGGTTTTTTATTGTTGTCGGTCGGCATGACTGTAGATCAACCGCGCCGAAAGTGGATCCTCAAGTCTCAGCCTGAATACCGCTTCATGCCCGAAGCGGATCAGATGCGCATCTGATCCGTATTTTTCTGTTTCATCTGCCTCTGTATTCAGTACAGCCACAGGCTCAGAATGCCCCGGCAGTGTGGCCAATCACCCTCCGACCTCATCCCGCAGCGTCCGGTGCACCGCACACCCAGCCTCAAGGAGCGCAACATGTACAAGATGGCGATTTTTCTCGGCGGCTTTCTGACCTTGACCATTCTGATCGGCGTGCTGGCGACGATCTCTCCAGTCTGATCCGCACGCAGCTTTTTCGAACTCTGCCGATCTCCTGCTTTCAGTTGCAGAACAGGGCCAGCACGCGCCCGTCACTGAAAGTTCGAGGAGTGAAACATGCGTACGACAACCTCACAGGGACGTTGGGTTCCTATCGGTTTGATGGTCGCCGCATTGACCGGTTGCGCCATGAGCAACACCGATTCGCCGGTGCAGACACCCGGCCAGGCCAAGGCGTCCGACACGGAAATGCTCGAAGTCGGCGCACAGTGGTTGCAGGACAAACCGCCGATCCGCGCGTTGAACATGTACCTCGATGGTTTCCATTTTTACAACGGTCATCCCGGCGCGCAGATGGAAGCGCACCACTACTGCTCGGCGCTCAACGAAGAAGTGTTCCAGTGTGTGATCTACGACGGCAACACCGCTGAAGCCAAGCTGATGGGCGTCGAATACATCATCAGCCAGCGCCTGTTCACGCAATTGCCGGCAAAAGAGAAAGCCTTGTGGCACAGCCACGCTCACGAAGTCAGTTCTGGCCAGTTGGTCGCGCCGGGCATCCCGCAAGTGGCAGAAACGCGCTTGATGGAAAAACTCGCCAATACCTACGGCAAGACCTGGCACACCTGGCACACCGATCAGGACAAGCAACTGCCGCTGGGCGTGCCGCAGCTGATGATGGGCTTTACCGCTGACGGTCAGGCCGATGCGCAAATGATCCGCCAGCGCGATCGGCGTCTTGGCATTGATAGCGCCGAAAAGAAAAAGGCCCGCGCCGAGATCAAACCGGCGCCTGTCGCAACGGGGGCTGATGCGTGGCAGAAGGGTAATGTCATCCAGCTCAACGACCCGACCGGCCATCAACACGTCATGCCGCGCCCGGCCACGCCAAGCGATGAGAATGCCCGGAGTCAGCCGTGATTTACGGCGCGCCGAACAGCATCGTCCAGTAAACGCCGTCGTCGCTGCGCGCTTCGCTGGCGAAGCCGGCGCCGACCTGAGTGAACATCGGGTTCATCAGGTTGGCGCAGTGGCCCGGGCTGGCCAGCCAGCCGGCCATGGCTTTGCCTGGTGAGCTTTGCCCGGCAGCGATATTTTCCCCGACCTGGCGGCCGCGATAACCGGCAGCACGGGCGCGGTCGGCCGGCATGTCACCGTCGGGATCGCGGTGGGCGAAATAATTGCCGTAAGCCATGGCTTTGCTGTGGCCCTGAGCCGCTGCGCCGAGGGCGGCATTCCAGCTCAATGGCCGCGCGGCGGCAAAGCGCTGGCGGCCGCACATACGCGGCCGGGCGCGGGCAGCGTTGACCTCGGCGAGCAGCGCCTTGCCGACGCTGCGGTTGTCACCGACGCGGCTGTCGAGCACCGGTTGCGCCAGCACCACCTGCCATTGATTGCGCGAATGGCTGATGCCGATGTCGGCGTAGTTCGCATCCAGCAAGGCGCCGCAATAATCGCTCTGCAACTGATCGAAGGCCTCGTCGGCGTCTTCGGCTCCGATAATGCGGATGCTGCGCACCGTGATTGCTGAATAGCCGGAAGACTTCAACGCCTCGCGCATGCCGCCGCCGTAGCGATAGCCGATCGGCAAGGCCAGATTCGATTTCAAAGCCAAAGGCGCCAGACGCTGCGCAGGGCGACGGTCGCAGCGCTGCGGATGGGCGCGGTAATCATTGATGGCGGCCACCAGCTCGCGCTCCGCACTGGCGTGGGCGGATTCAGTGAACAAAGGAAACAGGATCAGCAGGCACAGAGAAACGAAGCGAGACGAACGAACGGCGTGGCGCATGGGACGGACAGCTCTGAAAGGGGACAGCGCTAGAGTGAGGGAGCCGTGTGTGGCGGCGCGGATAGGACTGGGTTTTTTGGACTTGGTTCAGTGGCGGCAATGCAATTGAATTGCTGTTGTTTGAACCGCTGCCTTCGCGAGCAGGCTCGCTCCCACATCGCGCTTACGGCGTACTCGGAACAACTGTGGGAGCGAGCCTGCTCGCGAAGACGCCGCCCCGGTCGACCCCTCTATCACTGGCAAACAACCACTAGCGATTCAACACATCCCCCATCCACCGCAAATACTCCCCCCGCTCGGAAATGGAGTTATGCCCCGAGTCCGGCACCACCTTCAGCGTCGCCACGCCCGCAGGAAAACTCTCGAACAAGCGCTGCGTGCTGCTGCGCCCAATCACGTCGTCATCGCTGGCCGCCAACAGCAATGTCGGCGTGCGGATATGCGCCGCGTACTTGCCCGATTCAAAACGATCCTTGAGCAACCATTTCACCGGCACCCATGGGTATTGCCGTGCGGCGATTTCCTCGAGGCTGTTGAACGGCGTCACCAGAATCAGATTCTGCACCGGCCGCTGACTGACCAGGCGCACCGCTACCCCCGAACCGAGGCTGCGTCCAATGACTGCAATCTGCGGGTGGCTGGCATAGACCTGATCGAACAGTGCCAGCGCATCTTCGGCAATCGCGGCTTCGGATGGCGAGCCGGTGCTGCCAGCAAAGCCTCGGTAATGCAGGAAATACAGCGCGTAGCCAGGAAACGCCTCAGTGAATTCCGGCAGATTGCGCGAGACGTCCTCGGCATTGCCGCCGAAATAGATCAGCGCGCGCGATCCGCTGCGCTCTCGAGTTGTCACCCAGACCTCGGCATCCGGCATCGACAGTTTCATTCGCGAGTCCGCTGCAACCACGGCGGCAGGCTGGGGAAACCAGATCAGCGAGCGCTGAAACACGAACAGCGCGGCGCACAGCACCAGGTACACGGCAATGATGAAAACGACGAGTGACATCAGGGTTCGGGACATTCGGCTACTTTTAACGGGGAGAAAGGTTGGCTGTGGCAGTGTAGTTCAGCGACTGCGCCTGACAGCCGGCGCACACACCGTGCAACAGATCCGCGCAGCAGGAGGACTCGCATGCGCCACACTGAGGGTTACTCACGTCGCCGCTTGCTCACGCTGGCTGCCCAAGCTGCGGCGCTGCTCACCATTGATCGGGCATTGGCCGGCAGCGTAGCGCCGACCGCCACTGCGCCGCCCACGGCAGGAGACCAGACCATGCAGACCCGCGCCATCCCTTCCAGCTCCGAGGCACTGCCCATGGTCGGGTTGGGCACCTATCGCGGTTTCGACGTCGCGCCGGGCGATCCGGTTTACCGGCAGTTGCCCGCCGTCCTCGAAGCGCTGTTCAGGAAGGGCGGCACGCTGATCGACAGCTCACCCATGTACGGCCGCGCCGAGCAGACCACCGGTGAACTGCTGTCGATTCACGAACCGCGCTCGCCGGCGTTCCTCGCCACCAAGGTGTGGACGCGCGGGCGCGAGGAGGGCATCGCGCAGATGGAGCAGTCGTTCAGACTGCTGCAAACCGAGCGCATCGACCTGATGCAGATTCACAACCTGCTCGACTGGCAAACCCACTTGCCGACCCTGCGCGAATGGCAGGAGCAGGGGCGGATTCGCTACATCGGCATCACCCATTACACCTCGTCGGCCTATGACGATGTCGAAGCGGTGCTGAAAGCCGAGAAGCTGGATTTTCTGCAGATCAACTACGCCCTCGATGATCGTGCGGTCGAGAAACGCATCCTGCCGCTGTGCCGCGAGCGTGGGGTGGCGGTGATTTGCAATCGGCCGTTTGGCGGCGGTGGTTTGCTCGCCCGGCTCAAAGGCAAGTCGCTGCCGGCGTGGGTCTCGGATGTGCAGGTCAACAGCTGGCCGCAACTGGCACTGAAATTTCTCCTGGCGCATCCGGCGGTGACCTGCGTGATTCCCGGCACCAGCAATCCGCGCTACATGGTTGACAACGCCGGAGCCGGTTTTGGGCCGATGCTGACCGATGCGCAGCGGCATCAGTTGATTGCGTTGCTGGGCTGAGCCGGGTCAACCGCGATAGCGCAACGCCTCCAGCAACAACGCAAACGCTGGCGCTGCCTGGCGCCGGCTCGGGTAGTACAGGTGATAACCGGAAAATGTCGGGCACCAGTCTCCCAGCACCTGGACCAGGCGACCGTCCGCCAGAAAGGGCGCGACGACGTTTTCCGGGATGTAGCTCAGCCCGAAACCGTCCAGCGCGGCGTCGAGCAATGGGTACACGCCATTCAGGGTGATCTGCCCGGCAACGCGCACCTTCAGGCTTTCACCGTCCTTTTCGAACTCCCACGAATACAGCCCGCCATTGGTTGGCAGGCGCAGGTTGTTACAGGCGTGGTCGGTCAGGTCGCGCGGGGTTTGCGGCGGATCGCGCCGGGCGAAATAGGCGGGGGAGCCGACTACGGCCATGCGCATGTCTGGACCGATACGGGTGGCGATCATGCCTTGGGCGACGTCTTCGCCCAGGCGCACACCGGCATCGAAGCCCTGGCCGGCGATGTCGACGAAACCATAGTCACAGCAAACCTCGACGGACACATCCGGGTACTGCGGCAGGAAATCCTGCAACACCGGACGCAGGATCCAGTTCAGCGAATGGTCGGTGGCGCTGATGCGGATCTTGCCCGCCGGGGTTTCACGCAGGTTGCTCAGGGCGGCCAGTTCCACCTCGATTTCCTCGAAGCGCGGGCCGATGGTTTGCAGCAAATGTTCGCCGGCCTCGGTCGGCGACACGCTGCGCGTGGTGCGGGTCAGCAGGCGCAGGCCGAGTCGCGCCTCGAGACTGCGAATGGTGTGGCTGAGCGCCGATTGCGACACGCCGAGTTTGGCTGCGGCCTTGGTGAAACTGCGTTCACGGGCGACGGCGAGAAAGGCGAGCAGGTCGGTGGCGTTTTCCCGAAGCATTGATGATTGTCCTGCATAAGTTTTTTCGGATTCTAGTCGATTATCCAAAGAGTGCGGATCGCTACAGTGGTTGCATCATTTATTGGAGGAAATGCCATGAACCCGATTGCCGCTTCCGCACTGACGCTCTCGCTGCTGGCTGGTGAGGTGCAGGCCACCGAAAATCCCCGTGTCACGGTCACACCGAATGGCTCGCAACCGTCGGCCAAAGGCCCTGCTGACTGGTTTACCGGCACGGTGCGGGTGGATGCGCCGTTCAAAGGCACCGATGAGGCGCGGATCAGCGGCGCGACCGTGACGTTCGAGCCGGGCGCGCGCACTGCATGGCATACCCATCCGCTGGGGCAGACATTGATCGTCACCTCGGGGGCAGGCTTCGTGCAGGAGTGGGGCCAGCCGGTGCGTGAAATCCGCTCGGGCGATACCGTGTGGATTGCCCCGGGCGCCAAACATTGGCACGGGGCAGCACCGACGACGGCGATGAGTCATATCGCGATCGCCGAAGTGCTGGATGGCAAGGTGGTGGACTGGATGGAGCAGGTCAGTGATGAGCAATATCCAAAGTTCGAGTGAAACCGCGCCCCTCACCCCAGCCCTCTCCCGAGGGAGAGGGAGCCGATTGGGGGATGCTCGAGACGTTCGGCATTCTGCAAGCGTGGTGGTGAATCCACTCGACCCCTAGCACCCCATGCAGGTGCGCTAACAGCATGCCACTCACCCCAGGCGTCTCCCGGGGGAGTGGGAGCCGACCGAGGTGTCTTGCGATGTGCATCGACCTGAACTTGCCGTTGCGATTATGGATACACAGAAGACTTTCACGTCGCTGCACATCCTGAATATACCCGGATCGGTCCCCTCTCCCTTTGGGAGAGGGCTAGGCGGGCGGCGTTCCGATGAGGGGCTTTTCGCTTCAGATCATCTCCGGCAACGAATCAAGAATCTTGTCCAGCGTAATCGGATACTCCCGCACCCTCGCGCCGGTGGCGTTGTAGATCGCATTGGCCACCGCTGCACTCACGCCGCAAATCCCCAATTCACCCACGCCCTTGGCCTTCATCGGCGACGAAATCGGATCGGTTTCTTCGAGGAAGATCACTTCCTGATGCGGAATGTCGGCGTGCACCGGCACTTCGTATCCAGCCAGGTCATGGTTGACGAAAAAGCCCAGGCGCTTGTCCACCGCCAGCTCTTCCATCAACGCCGCGCCGACGCCCATGGTCATCGCGCCGATGACCTGACTGCGCGCCGACGTCGGGTTGAGAATTCGCCCCGCAGCGCAAACCGCCAACATGCGCCGTACGCGAACTTCGCCAGTGGCGGCATCGACGGCGACTTCGACGAAGTGCGCGCCGAAGGTCGATTGTTGATATTTCTCGGCCAGATCACCGAACTCGATGCTGTCCTCGCCGACCAGCGCGCCGCCTTCAGCCGCGTTGCGCAGCGGCAGGCTCTTGCTGCCGACCCGCACCTGGCCATCGGCAAACTCCGCCTGATCCGCCGCCAGCTCCAGCTTCTTCGCCACCGCTTCGCGCAGTTTCACGCACGCAGCGTAGACCCCGGCGGTCGAGCAGTTGCCGCCGAACTGGCCACCGGAACCGGCCGACACCGGGAAGTCCGAATCGCCCAGACGCACCACCACATCATTGAGGCCAACGCCCATCATCTCCGCAGCTGTCTGCGCGATGATCGTGTAGCTGCCGGTACCGATGTCGGTCATGTCCGTTTCGACAACCACCTTGCCGTCGCGCTCCAGGCGTACGCGGGCGCCGGACTTGACCAGTAGGTTGTTGCGAAACGCCGCCGCCACGCCCATGCCGATCAGCCACCGGCCTTCACGACGGCTGCCCGGTTGCGCCTTGCGCTGATCCCAGCCGAATTTCTCCGCGCCGATCTGCAGGCATTTGACCAGTTGGCGTTGGGAGAACGGCCGCTCGGTTTTCACCGGGTCGACTTGTGTGTCGTTAGCGATGCGGAACAGCACCGGGTCCATCTTCAGTTGTTCGGCCATTTCGTCCATGGCGATTTCCAGCACCATCAGCCCCGGCGCTTCACCCGGCGCGCGCATGGCGTTGCCTTCAGGCAGGTCGAGCGGTGCGAGGCGCATGCTGACGCGGCGGTTTTCTGCGGCGTAGAGCAACTGGCTCGGTTGCGCGGCCAGTTCGACCTTGCCGTCAGCGAGGTTGCCTGACCAGCCTTCATGGGCGATGGCGGTCAGTTTGCCGTCCGCCGTGGCGCCCATGCGGATGCGCTGAATCGTTGCCGGGCGATGGGTGGTGTTGTTGGCCATTTGCGGGCGGGCGAGGGCGACTTTCACCGGCCGCCCCGCCATGCGCGCGCCGAGAGCGGCGAGGATCACGTCGGCGCGGATGAACAGCTTGCCGCCGAAACCACCGCCGATGTACGGCGAGACCAATCGGACTTTTTCCTTCGGCAGGCCGAGGGTTTTCGCGATGTCACCGACACTCCAGGCGACCATCTGGTTCGAAGTCCACACGGTCAGATGATCGTTTTTCCACGCGGCGAGTGTGGCGTGCGGTTCCATCATCGCGTGGGACTGGTCTGGTGTGGTGTAGGTCTGATCGAACTGCACCGGCGCGGCGGTGAAGGCCTTGTCGAAGTCGCCGTGATTGACGTCCGGCAGCTCGTCTTTCGGCTCGACGCCGAGGTCTTTGACGCTGGCCAGATCGAACTTGCCTTCGCTGGTCTCGTAATCGACCCTGACCAGTTGCGCGGCGGCGCGGGCCTGTTCGAAGGTTTCGGCAACCACCAATGCAACGGCTTGCTGGTAGTGCTGCACTTCGGGACCGGCGAGCAGATGCGCGGCGTTGTAATCGCCTTTGTCGAGCTTGCCGGCATTCTCGGCAGTGACGATTGCGAGTACGCCGGGCGCGGCTTTGGCTTCGTCGAGATGAATGGCTTTGATCCGCCCTTTGGCGATCGCCGAATCGACCATGAATCCGTAGGCCTGATTGGCCGCCGCTTCATGTTGTTCGTAGGCATAAGTGGCCTGGCCGCTGGTTTTCAACGGGCCTTCGATGCGCTCGGTGGGCTGGCCGACGACCTTCAGGCGGTCGATGGGATTGGTGGTGGCGGGCGTGTCGAATTTCATGCGGTTTCCCTCGCTTGCGCCAACACCGAAGCCAGCGTGCGCTCGACCAGTGTCAGTTTGAATTGGTTGTCATCGGTGGGTGTAGCGCCTTCGAGCAGGCGTTCGCTGACCGCTTTGGCGCCCTTGGGCAACAGCGCTTCAGCGGCTTCGACCCGCCACGGTTTCGGCGCAACGCCGCCGACGGCGACACGGCCCGTGCCGTCCTTTTGCAGGATCAGACCGACTGAAACAAGGGCAAACGCGTAGGACGAGCGATCCCGCACCTTGTGATAAATGTGCGTGCCGCCGACCGGTGCCGGCAGGGTCACGGCGGTAATGAATTCGCCGGGCGTAAGGCTGGTTTCGATATGCGGCGTGCTGCCCGGCAACTGATGGAAATCGGCCATGGGAATGCTGCGCGTGCTGCCGTCAGGCTTGACCGTTTCGATCTGCGCATCCAGCGCGCGCATGGCGATGGCCATGTCGCTCGGGTGGGTGGCGATGCAAGCGTCGCTGACGCCGATTATTCCGAGTTGCCGGGTCACGCCACCGATCGCCGCGCAGCCACTGCCGGGGTTGCGTTTGTTGCAGGCTTGATGGGTGTCGTAAAAGTACGGGCAGCGGGTGCGTTGCAGCAGGTTGCCGGCGGTGGTCGCCATGTTGCGCAACTGCCCGGAGGCCCCGGCGAGCAAGGCGCGGGAGAGCAGGGCGTAGTCCTTGCGCACGCGCGCGTCGGCGGCCAGATCAGTGTTGCGCACCAGCGCGCCGATGCGCAGTCCGCCTTCGGGTGTTGCTTCGATCTGGTCCAGGCCGAGGTGGTTGATGTCGATCAGGTGTACCGGGGTTTCGATGTCGAGTTTCATTAGGTCGAGCAGGTTGGTGCCGCCGGCGATGAACTTGGCGCCCTCGACTTGCGCAGCCTGGGAAGCGGCTGCGGCAGGCGAGTCGGCGCGGCTGTAATTGAAGGCTCTCATGCCGGCACCTCCGCGACTTCAGTGATGGCTTCGATGATGTTCGAGTAAGCGCCACAGCGGCAGATATTGCCGCTCATGCGCTCCTGCAGTTCGGCGGCAATCAGTTTCGGCGGCTCGGTCAGGCTCGGGCTGACGTGGCTGGGAATGCCGTCGCGGATTTCTTTGAGCACAGCGACCGCCGAGCAGATCTGCCCAGGGGTGCAATAGCCGCACTGGTAACCGTCGTGCTTGATGAACGCGGCCTGCATCGGGTGCAGCTTGTCCGGCATGCCGAGGCCTTCGATGGTGGTCACCTCACTGCCGTCGTGCATCACTGCCAGGGTCAGGCAGGAGTTGATCCGCCGACCATCGGCGATCACCGTGCAGGCGCCGCACTGGCCGTGGTCGCAGCCTTTCTTGGTGCCGGTCAGGTGCAGGTGTTCGCGCAGGGCGTCGAGCAGGGTAGTGCGGGTGTCTACTTCGAGGGTTTGCGGTTTACCGTTGACTTGCAGGGTCACTTTACTCATGGCCGGTTGCTCCAGACTGGCCGCGTAGGCCTTGAGGCTGATAAAGGGGGGCATGGCGAACGCCGTCGCGGTTACGGCGCCGAGGATCATGAAGTTGCGTCGGGAAATCGGCATGGTTCGATTCCTTTTCTCTCATCGGGCGGCAGGATTGCAAAAGGCCCAAACGGGCGCGCCGGCATGCATGCCAGTCTCGTAAAAGGAGTGACCGCAGCGGGAGGGAAAAGGTTTTGTCGGATTTGCGCTAAAGAGTTATGTGCGCAGCTCATCAATAGACCCGTGGGAGCGAGCCTGCTCGCGAAAGCGTCGGGTCAGACCCAGCCGCTGCTGGATGTGCCGACCTCTTCGCGAGCAGGCTCGCCCCACAGTGGAGTTGTGTTTTGCAGTTATGGCCCACCCACCACCATCGAGGTAAACGGTGCGACATACGCCTGCAACGTCACCAGCCCGCCGACCAGGATCGCCAGCACGATCGAGTGGAAGAACACATAACGCAGAATCTCGCCCTCATGCCCATACCAACGGGTCGCGGTGGAGGCGACGACGATCGACTGCGCGTCGACCATCTTGCCCATCACCCCACCGGAACTGTTCGCTGCCGCCATCAGCACCGGACTGATACCCAGCTGTTCCGAGGTCACCCGTTGCAAGCCGCCAAACAGCACGTTTGACGCGGTATCGGAACCGGTCAGCGCCACCCCCAGCCAGCCGAGCAGCGTGCCGAACATCGGATAGAAAATCCCCGTCGCCGCGAACGCCAGGCCCATGGTCGCATCCAGCCCCGAATAGCGCGTGAGGAAGCCCAGCGCGAGCATCGCCGCAATCGTGATCAACGAAAATCGCACCACCCACAACGTGCGCAGGTACTGCTTGATCAGTTGCGGGATCGAATAACCCATCAGCAGACCGCCAACAATCGCCGCCAGCAAAATCCCGCTGCCGGTCGCGGTCAGCCAGGTGAACTTGTAAATCGCTTCCTCGGCTTTCGGCGCCGCGACAACCGGCGGTACTTTCTCGATTTGCAGATGCAGACCGGTGAAGGTCACCGCCGGGGCGAAAATCGGATTGGCCTCGCGCACCGGTTTGCCTTGCGGGTCGAGCTTGGCCGATTGCGTGACCGGGTCGATCACCGGTCGCGTATCGAACATGTTTTTGAAGCCCTGCGTGCCCCAGGCAAACACGAACACCGTGAGAATGATCCACGGCATCCACGCACGCATCACTGCCGGGCGCGCCTGATCGCTGAACGCGGCGCTGGCGGTGACTGTTTCTTCGTCGACCTTGGAGTTGTCGACGCGCCCGGACAGCGCTGCCGAGGTGTGGATGGTTGCCGGTTTCCACACCTTGAGGAACAGCGTCAGGCAGGCCATGGAAATCAGCGCGGCGATGACGTCCACCAGCATCGGCCCGTGATAGTTCGAGACGAGAAATTGCGGGATGGCGAAACTCACTCCAGCCACCAGAATCGCCGGCCACACCTCGAGCATCTTGCGCCACCCGGCAAACGCCCAGATCAACCAGAACGGCACCAGCACCGAGAAGAACGGCAACTGCCGCCCGACCATCATCGACAGCTCCATCTCGTCCAGCCCGGTGACTTTGGCCAGGGTGATGATCGGCGTGCCCAGCGCACCGAAAGCCACTGGCGCAGTGTTGGCGATCAGCGCCAGGCCCGATGCGGCCAATGGCGAAAAACCCAGGCCGATCAGAATCGCACCGGTCACCGCCACCGGCGTGCCAAAGCCTGCCGCGCCTTCGAAGAACGCACCGAAACAGAAGGCGATCAGCAGCAATTGCAGACGTCGATCATCGGTGATGCGCGCGAGGGAATCCTGCAGCACTTTGAACGAACCATTCTCCGTAGTCAGGCGATGCAGGAAGATGATGTTGAGCACAATCCAGCCGATCGGCAGCAAGCCGTTCGCCGCGCCGAACAGCGCCGCCGAACCGGCCATGCCCGCGGGCATGTCGAAGGCAAAAATCGAGATCAGCAGGGCCGACGCCAGCGCCAACAACGCCGCCAGATGCGCCTTGACGTGAAAGAACGCCAGCGCCGCGAGCATCACCACCACCGGCACTGCGGCCATCAGCGTGGAGAGTACCGGGTTGCCGAACGGGTCGTAGATTTGCTGCCAGACCATGATCCACCTCTGCTTATTGTTATTGAGGGCGCAGATCCATTGCATGGGGGTAGGTTGCAAGCAGTATAGGTGGCGTTACGCCGCTGTTCGGCTGCGACGAACGAGCCGACAAACGGTCGATAGTGGCCAGTGAATCAACGCGCTTTTGCCCGGTCGTATCTGCGGCTGCGCGTACTGCGTCCCGAAGACGCGGGCAGCGTGGCGATTTCCGTCGTCAAGACCTTGGGTTTTAGGGAAGTGTTGAATGAAGCAAGCGACAACCATGCTGCTCACTGTGACCGCCGCCGTATTGCTCAGCGGCTGTATTGCGGATTTTGATGATGACCACCGGCATGGCCGGCACTACGACCGCGACCACGGCCGCTATTACGACCATGACCGGCGCTGGGACGACCGCGATGACGACCGCCGCGATGGCCGTCGTTATCACCGTGATCGCGATGATGACTGATTGAATGAAGAGGGCGTTCCCGTCAAAGGAACGCCCTCTGTGCATCAGCCTTCAGCTGAAAAAACGAGCGTTCGCCTGGACGCGGGATCGCGCAGGCACCGGGGCCTCGTGATCGAGCAAATGGGTGGCGAGTATGTCGCTCAGAAAACGGAACTGATCGTTGAGGCCGACCACTTCATTGCTGAAATGGTTGCTGGCGGCGGGCATCAGCAGATCGTCGAAATCCTTGTTGAACACCAGCGTCTGCGCCTTGCGCGGCACGACGTGCTGTTGGTAGTAGTTGCTGCCGAACACCGGGAAACTCACGGAGAGGGTGACTTGGGTGTGGATCATGGTGTGAACGCCTCGTTGTGTTTCGGATGAGTCAATCGTGCCTTTCATCATGGGAGGGCGGAAGGCAATCGTGGCGATGGTGGATATCGATGGTGGTGATGGTTGAGGTTTGTGGTGCTGCTGTTGGCGCCTTCGCGAGCAGGCTCGCTCCCACAGGTGCAACACATTTCAAATGTGGGAGCGAGCCTGCTCGCGAAGAGGCCGGAACCCTCAGCATCGAAATCGACTGACCTGCCTATACTCAAACCTGCACCTCCCCAAGCCAAAGGACACCGCCACCGTGAACCCGCGCGCGCTGGTCGTTGCCGCACTGCTTTTGCTGGCCGGCTGCGCCTCCTCGGCTCGGGCGCCGGTGAGTGCGCCGCAGGCGGTGGTGGTGTCGGCGCAAACCTGGCAGCAGATCGACCGCGAGATCCTCAGCGCTTCGCAGCAGGCCACCGAGCAGGTCAAGCTGTTCGCCCGTGGCTCGATGGAACATTGGCGCACTCGGGTCTATCAGCAAACTGAAGAAATTTTCATCCCCTGGTTCAGCAGCTACTGGACCCAGGAATGGCTGTCGATGAAGGTCAGTTGGTACACGATCAGCGCCGGCGGCGAGCAGGACGCTTCGGCGAAACGGCTGGCGGCGTATCTGCTTGAGCAATATCAGGAAAAGGTCCTCGCGCCGGTTGCCGTGGAGATTGATCCGGATGCGATCCTGGCGCAGGCCACGGCGTTCTATGCGCAGTTGATGGCGCAGCAGATGCCGCTCATCGCCCAGCGTCACGGTGTGCCGATTGCGCAGCTCAACGGCCGCTTGCAGAAGATCCCGGCCATCGCCCTGGGCCCGCCGCCGGCGCGGGATGCGTCGCTGTTCAAAGTCATCAGCACCGAGCCGCTCAACACCCTCCCGGCGTACGCCGCACTGATCGACAAGATCCACACCGACGGCGGCGCCAAGGGCATTTCCTCCACCGACGCGGCGATGGCCCCGGTGGCCAAGCGCGCCAGCCAGCGCATCGAAGCAGAAATGGCCCCGCGCGGCGCCGCCAGTGCGGTGGCGGCAGCGGCGGGTAAACTCGCCGGGGCGATGATTTCGGTCGGCGTGGCCGGCATACGCGCAATCATCCAGGCCAACGACCGCCCCGACAGCGAAGCGCTGATCCGCAGCAGCCTCGGCAACACCTTCGACAAGGCCTGGCAGAAGCTGCTGCAGAATCCGACAACGGGGGTGATGGCCGGCACGCTGCACATGGCCGGGCAGGTCGAAGGTAATCTGGGCGTGAGTGAACCAACGTCTATCGGTGTGAGCGCTGTGCCATAGCGCTTGTACCTGCGAAGTTTTGTTGGCGGCGGTCGCGCCCGGATCAGAGCGGATGCTAGTCTTGCGCAACGCTGTTGTCAGGGAGCCCACATGGGCAATCACAAGATCGAAATTCGCCGCAGTAACGTCGAGAAAATCCTGCTGGCGGCGGAAAAGGTTTTCGCCGAAAAAGGCTTCGGCAGCACCGCCATGGCGGACATCGCTGCCGAAGTGCAGTTGCCGCGTTCCAATCTGCATTACTACTTCAGCACCAAGAGCGAGCTCTACAGCGCAGTGCTGTTCGATCTGCTGGAAGTGTGGAAGCAGGACGCGCTGTGCTTCGAGATGTTCGACGACCCGCGCGTGGTGCTGAGCAGTTACATCCGCGCCAAGATGAACCACTCACGCAGCCGGCCCTATGGCTCGAAAGTCTGGGCCAACGAGATCATCCACGGCGCGCCGACGCTGGGCGAGGCGCTGGATGCGAGCCTGTATGACTGGGCGAAGATGAAGGAGGCGAAGATTCGCCAGTGGGTCGAGGACAAGCGGATTCTGCCGGTGGAGCCGTCGGGGTTGCTGTACATGATCTGGGCGTCGACCCAGCACTACGCCGACTTCGATCATCAGGTGAACATTCTCAATGATCACCAGCCGTTGTCGGATATGCAGTTCGAGCGGGCGGTGCAGACAGTGACGGGGGTGATTTTGCGCGGGATCGGGCTGGAGCCTTGAAGAGCACCATCAAGGGCTTACCCTCACCCCAGCCCTCTCCCAGAGGGAGAGGGGGCCGACCGAGGTGTATTGAGAGGTACATCGACCTGAAAGACCGTGTCGATTATGGATTCACAACAACTCTTTCAGGTCGGCGAAGTTTGTCAGCATCCCCCAATCAGTCCCCTCTCCCTTGGGGAGAGGGCTAGGGTGAGGGGGTTTTTCAGACTGCGACGTGGTAGGGGTTGCGCGGATCATGATTCCAGTCCAGAAACGGCTTGCCCGTGTCCATCGGCACCATCTCGATGCAGTCGGCCACGGGGCAGGTGATCTGGCACAGGTTGCAGCCCACACATTCCTCATCGATCACTTCATATTTATGCGTACCGTCGGCCTGTATCAGACTGCCGATCGCCTGGTGTGAGGTGTCCTCACAAGCGATGTGGCAACGCCCGCAACCGATGCACGCCTCCTGGTCGATCTTTGCGATGACCTGGTAGTTGATATCGAGGTACTTCCAATCCGTGGTGTTACCCACGGCGCGCCCGGAAAACTCGGCGATATTGGCGTAACCCTGGCTGTCCATCCACCGCGACAGGCCATCCTTCATCTCTTCGACAATGCGGAAACCATGCAGCATCGCCGCCGTGCACACCTGCACCGCACCGCTGCCCAGCGCCATGAACTCAGCGGCGTCGCGCCAGCTGCCGATGCCGCCAATGCCGCAGATCGGCAAGCCCTGGGTCTGCGAGTCACGGGCAATTTCCGCGACCATGTTCAGCGCAATCGGCTTGACCGCCGAACCGCAATAACCGCCGTGAGTGCTTTTGCTGCCGACGGTGGGCAGGGCGACCATGTGGTCCAGGTCGACGCTGGTGATCGAGTTGATCGTGTTGATCAGCGACACCGCATCGGCGCCACCACGATGCGCCGCCCGGGCAGCGACGCGGATGTCGGTGATGTTCGGGGTGAGTTTGACGATCACCGGCAGCGAGCAGTACGTCTTGCACCAGCGCGTCACCTGCTCGACATACTCCGGCACCTGGCCGACCGCTGCGCCCATGCCGCGTTCGGGCATGCCGTGGGGGCAGCCGAAGTTGAGTTCGATGCCGTCGGCGCCAGTGGCCTCGACCAGCGGCAGGATGTGTTTCCACGATTCCTCGACACACGGCACCATCAGCGACACGATCAGCGCGCGATCCGGCCAATCCTTCTTCACTTGGGTGATTTCGCGCAGGTTGATTTCCAGCGAGCGGTCGGTGATCAGTTCGATGTTGTTGATGCCCAGCACTTCGCGATTGGCGCCGTAATGCGCCGAATAACGCGAGGAAACGTTGACCGCCGCCGGATCCTCACCCAGGGTTTTCCAGACCACGCCACCCCAGCCCGCTTCGAAGGCGCGGACCACGTTGTAGGCCTTGTCGGTGGGTGGCGCAGAGGCCAGCCAGAACGGGTTGGGCGCTTTGATACCGGCGAAGACTATCGAGAGATCGGCCATTTACGCAGCCTCCACGTTGAGCATCAGTTGAGCGTTGATCGCCTCGGCGGCGCGTTTGCCATGCTGCACCGCTTGCACGGTAAGGTCCTGATCGAGGCTGGTGCAGTCGCCGCCGGCATACACGCCGGGGACGCTGGTGCGCAGGTGTTCATCGACCTCGATGCGTTCGCCCTGACGTTTGAGCTCGCGCGCCAACGGATCGCTAAGGGTGCTGTCATCGAAGCTCTGGCCGATCGCTTTGAAGATCGCATCGGCAGCCAGCTCGAAGGTTTCTCCGGTGGTTTGCAGACGCCCTTCAACCAGATCGGTGCGGGCGAAACGCATGCCGCGCACGCGGCCCTGATCATCGAGCAACACTTGCTCCGGCTGGGCCCAGGTCAGCAATCGCACCTGATTGGCTTTGGCGATGTCCTGCTCATGGTGGGTGGCGCCCATGTCTGCGGCACCTCGGCGATACACCAGATTGACGTCGCGCGCGCCGAGGCGGGCCATTTGCACGGCCATGTCGATCGCCGTGTTGCCGGCGCCGAGAACGATGCAGCGTTCAGCCAAGGGCAGTTGCGTGAGGTCATCGGCCTGGCGCAGTTCGCGGATGTAGTCGGTGGCGGCGAGCAGGCCCGGCGCGTCTTCGTGGGCCAGACCGAGTTGCTTGCTGGCATTCAGGCCGAGGCCGAGGAATACCGCGTCAAACTGCTGATGCAG
Source organism: Pseudomonas sp. Sample_21 (assembly GCF_004307525.1). Lineage (NCBI taxonomy): Bacteria > Pseudomonadati > Pseudomonadota > Gammaproteobacteria > Pseudomonadales > Pseudomonadaceae > Pseudomonas > Pseudomonas sp. Sample_21. Next base: position 28,304 of record NZ_RCNZ01000078.1, read on the forward strand.
TTCGCTGAGAGTAAGATTTGCACCGAGTTTCTGGCCGTGGCGGATTTCTATCCCGCCAATCTGCAGGAGAAAGTCCAGCTCCTTCTGCGCGTAGTCATCGACCAGTTTGTACTTGGCAATGCCGTACTCGTTGAGCCCGCCGGCCTTTTCCCGTGCTTCGAAAATCACCACGTCATGCCCGTGCATCGCGCTGCGATGGGCGCAGGACAACCCGGCCGGCCCGGCGCCGACCACGGCGATACGTTTGCCTGTGGCCGGGGCGCGCTGGAACGGATGTTCGGCGAAATGTGCGTTGTCCACGGCATAACGTTGCAGCAGACCAATCAGCACCGGCGCACATTCCTGCGCGTTGTTGCGCACGCAGGCCTGCTGGCAGAGGATTTCCGTCGGACAGACCCGCGCGCAACTGCCGCCGAGGATGTTTGCCGAAAGGATTTTCTGCGCCGCGCCTTGGACGTTGTCCTGATGGATGTTGCGGATGAATGACGGGATGTCGATTTCGCTGGGGCATGCATTGACGCAAGGCGCGTCGTAGCAATACAGGCAGCGCGAGGCTTCCAGATGCGCCTGCCGTGAATTGAGCGGCGGCGCCAGATCAGTGAAATGGCCGGCGAGGGCGGCCGCGCTTTCGTGCGGGTGGGGAAGGTGGTTCAGGGTCTCGATCACGGTTTATGGCCTCATGGCTAATTGAGGTGCTGCCTCTGGTGGGCAGTGGTTGATCGTTCCCATGCTCTGCGTGGGAATGCCTCAAGGGACGCTCTGCGTTCCAATGGGACGCAGAGCGTCCCGGGCTGCATTCCCACGCAGAGCATGGGAGCGATCACTAGGGGTCAGCGTTTAACGGCAGTCGGTTTATGCAACTCCGCCCGCTTGCTCAACAAATCAAACACCGCCGGGTAGGCCGGCCGTTCGATGTAGCGTCCGGCGCCGCGTTCGGCGCGCAGGTCGCCATCGGCCCAGACCACGCGGCCCTGGCTGACGGTGTGGCTCGGCACGCCGCGCACGGTCTTGCCTTCGAAGATGTTGAAGTCCACCTGCTGATGGTGGGTCTTGGCGGAAATGGTCCGTGTGCCTTGCGGATCCCACAGCACCAGATCGGCGTCGGCGCCCACGCGGATCGCACCTTTGCGTGGATAGAGATTGAATATCTTCGCGGTGTTGGTGGAGGTCAGCGCAACGAAATCCTGCATCGACAATCGTCCGGAGTTGACGCCTTCATCCCACAGCACCGCCATGCGGTCTTCGATACCGGCGGTGCCGTTGGGAATCTTGCTGAAGTCGTCGCGGCCGGCGGCTTTCTGCTCGGCGCAGAAGCAGCAATGGTCGGTGGCGGTGGTGTGCAGATTGCCGTTCTGCAGCCCGTGCCACAGCGCCTCCTGATGGCCGCGTGGACGGAACGGCGGGCTCATCACGTAGCCGGCGGCGGTTTGCCAGTCCGGGTGTTGATAGACGCTGTCGTCGAGCAGCAAGTGCCCGGCCAGCACCTCGCCGTAAACCGGCTGGCCCTTGCTGCGGGCATAGGTGATTTCGTCGAGGGCTTCCTTGGTGGAAACGTGCACCAGGTACAACGGCGTTCCGATGGTTTCGGCGATACGGATCGCCCGGCTCGCGGCTTCACCTTCGACCTGCGAAGGTCGCGACAGCGGATGCGCCTCCGGCCCGGTAATGCCCTGGGCCATCAGCTTGCGTTGCAGGTGATAGACCAGCTCGCCATTTTCCGCGTGCACGGTCGGCACCGCACCGAGTTCCAGACAGCGCTCGAAACTCGCCACCAGAGTGTCGTCGGCGGCCATGATCGCGTTCTTGTAGGCCATGAAATGCTTGAAGCTGTTGATGCCGTGGTGGCTGACCAGCTCGGCCATTTCCTCGCGCACCTGCTCGCTCCACCAAGTGATCGCGACGTGGAAGCCATAGTCCGACGCAGACTTTTGCGCCCAGCCGCGCCACTGATGAAACGCTTCCATCAGCGATTGCTGCGGATTGGGAATAACGAAGTCGATGATCGAGGTAGTGCCGCCGGCCAGGCCGGCAGCGGTGCCGCTGTAGAAATCCTCGCTGGCAACGGTGCCCATGAACGGCAGTTGCATATGCGTATGCGGATCGATGCCGCCTGGCATCAGGTACTGGCCACTACCGTCGAGCATTTCTGCGCCGGCGGGAATGTCGAGATTTTCACCAATGGCTTTGATCACGCCGTCAGCGCAATAGACGTCGGCGCGGTAACTTTCATCATGGGTAACAACGGTGGCGCCACGGATCAACAGAGACATTCCGGATTCCTCGCAGGCATGACCGACTTGTGCCGGTTCTAAATGTTTTATTGAGGTACAGCGGCGAAGTTCGTATTCCTGTCATCGCTGTCAGGAATAGAAACTAGTCGCGATTTCAAGAATGATCAAGAATATTTTTTATAAGCTTATAGCTGTTTCAAGCTATTGATAAATAAAGATAAAAACGATAAATCACCAAAATGGTGAGGCCGTTCACCATTTTGACGCACTTGACAGGATGGAAATATGAGCAAGATTTCCTATGTGAAATCAGCCGCTTGAAGTTGTGCTGCGGTTGCGGGTTCACCGACAAAAATAAATGCAGTGCACCAGTTTGAGTCCTGACACTTCGGACAACTTGCCCGACGTTTAGCCTGAGCGTTCAGACAAGTTTTCCCGGACTCATCGAATATTCAATTAAAACTGATAAATATCAGAAAGTTGCAAAGCATCCAGTGCACCGCCCAAGCGTTAAGCGCGAGAACCGGCACGTTTATTGATGCCGCCGCTGACACCATGGCCGGTGCATGAAAGTTGTCAGTTCCTCCGGCCATCGTCCGGCTGGCGTCGTATGCGCCAGCCGCCTGATGAGCAAAAAATAATCAGAAGAACAGTGGAGCGGCCATGCAACAGACCAGATCACAAGTGACCGAGCGCGACGGCTTGTACGAGCTCGAAGCCGGCAGCGACGTCCTCGACAGTCCCCGTTACAACCACGACATGGCACCGACCAAGGTGCGCGAACGCACTTGGAACAAATGGCACATCACCGCGCTGTGGGTCGGCATGTCGATTTGCGTGCCGACCTACACTCTCGGCGGCGTGCTCACCGCTTATTTCGGCTTGAGCGTCGGCGAAGCGCTGTTGGCGATTCTGTTTGCCAACGTCATCGTGTTGATTCCACTGACCCTCAATGCTTTCCCCGGCACCAAGTACGGCATTCCGTTTCCGGTGCTGCTGCGCTCGTCGTTCGGCATTCTCGGTTCCAACGTGCCGTGCCTGATCCGCGCGTTGGTGGCGTGTGGCTGGTTCGGCATCCAGACCATGTTCGGCGGACTGGCGATTCACCTGTTTCTCGGCTCGGTGTTCGAGGGCTGGAAATCCCTCGGCGGCACCGGCGAGGTGATCGGTTTCATGGTGTTCTGGGCGCTGAATCTGTGGGTGGTGATTCGCGGTGCCGAGTCGATCAAATGGCTGGAAACCTTGTCGGCGCCGTTGCTGGTGGCGGTGGGCATTGGCCTGCTGGTGTGGGCGATGCCCAATGTGTCGATGACTGAGTTGCTGGCGATCCCGCCCAAGCGTCCGGAAGGCGCCAGCGTGGTGAGTTACTTCGCGGCAGGGCTGACGGCAATGGTCGGGTTCTGGGCCACGCTGTCGCTGAACATTCCCGACTTCAGTCGCTACGCCAAGAGCCAGAAGGATCAGATCCTCGGGCAGATTTTCGGCCTGCCGCTGACCATGTTCCTCTTCGCCGCGCTGGGCGTGGTGATGACCGCCGCATCGGTGAAAATGGTCGGCGTCACCGTGTCCGACCCGGTCACGCTGATCGGCCATATCCAGAGCCCAGTGTGGGTCGCTGTGGCCATGGCGCTGATCATCGTTGCCACACTGTCGACCAACACCGCCGCCAATATCGTCTCGCCAACCAATGACTTCCAGAACATCGCACCGAAGGTGATCAACCGCACCAAAGCGGTGTTGCTCACCGGTCTGGTCGGGCTGGTGCTGATGGGCCATGAACTGCTGAAAAAGCTTGGCCTGATCGTTTCCGACATCAGCCTGGAAACCGTGTATTCGAACTGGCTGCTGGGCTACTCAAGCCTGCTCGGGCCGATCGCCGGGATCATGGTGGTGGATTATTTCCTGATCAAGAAACAGCGACTGGACCTCGCCGGGCTGTACCGCGATGACGTGTATCCGGCTTGGAACTGGGCGGGTTTTCTCGCCTTTGGCGTGCCGGTGGCGCTGACCTTGCTGTCGCTGGGCAGCGACGCGTTCAGCTGGTTCTACAGCTATGGCTGGTTCACCGGCTCGGCGTTGGGCGGAGTGATTTATTACGGGTTGTGTGTAATGCGGGCGCAGCCTTCTGCCGTGAAAACAGCGGTGTAACACATGATCGTTCCCACGCTCTGCGTGGGAATGCAGCCCGGGACGCTCCGCGTCCCAACAGCGGACGCAGAGCGTCCATGGATGAATGCCCACGCAGAGCATGGGCACTATCGGCATCAGCATTGAGGAGATCCCCATGAACGCAGCCGTAGACGTTCTGCAATCCACCCATCAGCACATCAACCGCGATCGCCTCTGGGCCTCGCTCATGGAACTGGCCAGACTCGGTGCCACGGTCAAGGGCGGCGTCTGTCGCCTGGCCCTGACCGACCTCGACCGCCAGGCCCGCGACCTGTTCGTGCAGTGGTGCAAGGACGCCGGTTGCAGCGTCACGGTCGATGCCGTGGGCAACATTTTCGCCCGGCGCGCCGGGCGCAACCCGAACCTGCCGCCGGTGATGACCGGCAGCCACATCGACACTCAACCCACCGGTGGCAAGTTCGACGGTTGCTTCGGCGTGCTCGCCGGCGTCGAAGTGCTGCGCACCCTCAACGACCTCGGCGTGGAAACCGAAGCGCCGCTGGAAGTGGTGGTCTGGACCAACGAAGAGGGCTCACGCTTCGCCCCGTGCATGATGGGCTCCGGGGTCTTCGCCGAGAAATTCACCCTCGAAGAGACTCTCGCCAAGGTCGACGCCGACGGTGTCACCGTCGGCGAAGCGCTGAATGCCATCGGCTACGCCGGCCCGCGCAAGGTCAGCGGGCATGCAGTCGGCGCCTATTTCGAAGCGCACATCGAGCAAGGCCCGATCCTCGAGGACGAAGAGAAAACCATCGGTGTGGTACTCGGCGCGCTCGGGCAGAAGTGGTTCGACCTGAAATTGCGCGGCGTCGAAGCCCACGCCGGCCCGACGCCGATGCACCTGCGCAAGGATGCCCTGGTCGGCGCTTCGGTGATCGTCGGCGCCGTCAACCGCGCCGCCCTCGGTCATCAGCCCCACGCCTGCGGCACGGTCGGCTGCCTGCAAGCCTATCCCGGCTCGCGCAACGTGATCCCCGGCGAAGTGCGCATGACCCTCGACTTCCGGCATCTGGAGCCGGCGCGGCTGGATTCGATGATTGCTGAGGTGAAGCAAGTGATCGAGGCGACCTGCGAAGAGCACGGCCTCACCTATGAACTGACCCCGACCGCCGACTTCCCGCCGCTGTACTTCGAAAAGGGCTGTGTAGAGGCGGTGCGCGGCGCCGCGAAAGGGCTGGGTCTGTCGCACATGGACATTGTCAGTGGCGCCGGGCATGACGCGATTTTCCTCGCCGAGTTAGGCCCGGCGGGAATGATTTTTGTGCCATGCGAGGGTGGGATCAGCCACAACGAAATCGAAAATGCAGCGCCGGATGATCTGGCGGCGGGGTGCGCGGTGTTGCTAAGGGCGATGCTCGCGGCTTCGGCGATGGTGGCGGCCAGCGAGCGTGCCGCCTAAGGTAAACACACCAAGCAAACCTGTGGAAGCGAGCCTGCTCGCGAATGCGCCGGGTCAGGCACCGAATGGCCTATCTGACACTGCGCTTTCGCGAGCAGGCTCGCTCCCACAGGGGATTTCTGGCGATTTTGAGGCCGTGGCACGATCCCGAGCCGCTGCGGTCGTACTCTTCACCTAGCCGCATCACAGTGTGGAGATCCAATGAGCCAGGAAGTCCTGACCACCGAAACCAACCGTCGCCAGTTGCAGCAGATCATCGCCGGGCTGTCGGACGGGGTGATTCTGCTGGAACTCGACAAAAGCATTCTCTGGGCCAACGAAGCGGCGCTGACCATGCACGGTGTCAGCACCATCGGTGATCTGGGCAGCAACGCCGACGAGTACGCCAAACGCTTTACGCTGCGCTATCGCAACAATCATGTTTTGCCGCCGGACAACTACCCGATCAGCCGTGTCGCCCGCTGCGAGGCGTTCAATGATGTGCTGATCGAAGTCTCGTCCGTGGACGACCCGGAGCGGGTCTGGGTGCACAGCGTGCGCAGCATGGTGCTGACCGACCGCGTCGGCCAGCCCGAGTCGCTGGTGCTGATCATGAGCGACGTTACCGACTGGGCCAACGCCGAGCAGCGTTTCGAAAAAACCTTCAACGCCAACCCCGCGCCGGCAGTGATCTGTCGTCTCAGCGATTTGCGCTACATCAAGGTCAACCCGGGCTTTCTGGAAATGACCGGCTATACCCGCGATCAGGTGATCGGCACCTCGGCTTACGAAATCGATATCTTCGAGCAGGCCGATCAGCGCGATCTGGCTGTTCAGCGCTTGCGCGATGTCGCGACCATTCCGCAAATGCAGGCGGAACTGCGCCTTCCCGACGGTGGCAGTAAACAGGTGATCGTTGCCGGTCAGCCGTTGCTGCTCAATGACGAGAATTGCATGCTGTTCTCCTTCGTCGACATGGAGCCTCGGCGCCGGGTCGAAGTGGCCTTGCGTCAGAGCGAGGAGCGCTTTGCCAAGGCTTTTCGTCTGACTCCGGTGCCGATTCTGATCTGCACCGCTGAAAAGCAGGAGGTCATCGACGTCAACCAGGCATTCCTCGATACCCTGGCCTATGACAGCGATGACGTACTCGGCAAAACCGTGACGCAATTGAGCTTCATCCACGATGACGGCGCGCGCACCCGGTTATTGTCGGCGTTGGCGAAGAACGGTCGGGTGGATCGGGTCGATGTGCCGGTGCGCAAGAAGGACGAGGAGTTGCTGGAATGTGCGGTCTCGGCCGACACCGTGAACATTCACGACACGTCCTGCTATTTGCTGGTGCTGATGGACATGACCGAGCGCAAGCGCACTGAACTTGAGCTGGTCGCGGCGATTGAAGAGGTGATGAAGGATGCGTCGTGGTTCAGCCGGACGCTGATCGAAAAGCTGGCCAACGTGAAGAAGATCAACTCGCCGCAGCTGCCAAGTGCCTCTTTCACTGACCTGACGGCCCGTGAGCGCGATGTGCTGGGCTTGATCTGTGAAGGACTGGCGGACAAGGAGATCGCCGCGCGGTTGAAACTGGCGCCCAATACCGTGCGCAATCATGTTGCCACTGTGTACTCGAAAATCGATGTGCATAGCCGCAGCGAGGCGATCGTCTGGGCTCGGGAGCGCGGTTTGTTTTCGGGAGAGTGGGGCACCAAGGGCCAGCGTTGAGGGGTGCAAATGCACTAGTTACAAGGGTGCAAATTCATGTATTGGCCAAGGCGTTGTGTTCTTAGGCTGGTGGGGTGCGGTGTAGACCATTTCGGGTTTGCGATCGTGCCCCTTTTGAAACAGTCATAGGAACAACGTCAATGATGAATCTTGCGCAGTTGCGCGCTCGGCTCGAGCACAGTTTTGCGCCGCTGGCTTGTGAGTGTTCGGTGGATGGTGATCATTCGCTGACGGTCAAGTTGTATCACCGGGATTCGGGGCAGGTGGATCTGGTGATCAGCGGGCTGGATCTGGCTTCGCTGCGTACGCCTGGGGCGGTCGAGGCGTTGGTGGGGGAGTTGCGGTATGAGCTTGAGAGCAATTCCTTGCGTTCTTCGCGGGATCCGGATTTGGCTTAAGCGCGCTTTGGTCTTGGCGACCTTTGGGCCGGCCATGCTCTGGGGGGGGTGGGTGTATATCCGTTTCTGCGGGTGTTGCGGCTGGCGGTTTCGCCCTTACGGCGAGTCACCTTTTCCAAACGCGGAAAAGGTAACCGAAAAGGCTTGCTCCTGCGTTCGGCCCTCGCAGGCTCGGGTTCCTTCGCTCCGGGACTGATCCGGGCGCAGCGGCTACGGTTTGCTTCGCTGCACCTCCTTCCGCTGTGTACGACTGCGTCGTACGGTCGCTGCGCTCCCACGCCCGGATCAATCCCTCCACTCAGCCTTCCGACGTCGCCTGTGAATCAAGATCAAAAAGCGGTACTCGAGCTAACGCTCATCGTGTTGGGTGGTGGGGTGGCTTGCTTATTTGATTTTGCTTTTCTGTGGGAGTGAGCCTGCTCGCGATGAGGCCCTCGCCGACAACAATGATCTCAATCCAGCCCTCTGCCGGAAAATCCCCGCAAAACCGACAGCCAATCCCAGCCAATCTCCCCAATCCACTGGCGCTAACAAGGTGCTCAGCTATAAAGAATGAGTGGTCAGGTCTTCCGCGGCCGGTTGGGTTGCGGGAGTTTGTCTCTCATTACCGCGGGTCGTCCTATGAATAATCCTGGGAAACGCGTATTACCGTTGGCTTTTCTTGCAGTGTTGTTGGCCGGTTGTTCCAGTCCTCCACCGCCTGCGCCTGTCGCGCCGCCGCCTCCGCCGGAACGTCGGTGTGAGGTGCTGGAGAATACTGAGGTTGCCGGGGATATGTATGTCGATGGGCAGGTGACGCGCCACATCACCACTACCCGGTGCATAACCCAATAAGACTCGCGATTCCTCGATTGCACGAGGCCTGGAACCCAGCAGTGAACCTGTGGGAGCGAGCCTGCTCGCGAATGCGTGGTATCAGTCAAAACACAGCTGACTGACCCAACGCTTTCGCGAGCAGGCTCGCTCCCACACGGGTTAGCAATTTGCCCTGGAAATCAGGACAGGAATCCGCCATCCACATTCAGCGCCACGCCGGTGGTGTAGCTCGACGCATCGCTGGCCAGGTACAACACTGCGCCGGCCATTTCGCTTGGGTCGGCTACGCGTTTGAGCGGGATCTGCGTCAGTGCCTGTTTCAGAATCGCATCGTTCTTGACCAGCGCCGAGGCGAATTTGGTGTCGGTCAGGCCGGGGAGCAGGGCGTTGCAGCGGATGCCGAATTGCGCGCATTCCTTGGCGAAGACTTTGGTCATGTTGATGACCGCCGCTTTGGTCACCGAATAGATGCCCTGGAAGATACCCGGGGAGATGCCGTTGATCGAGGCGACGTTGATGATGCTGCCGCCACCGTTTTCGCGCATCAGCTTGCCGGCTTCGACCGACATGAAGAAATAGCCACGAATGTTCACATCGACGGTCTTCTGGAACGCGCCCAGATCGGTGTCGAGTACGTTGCAGAATTGCGGGTTGGTCGCGGCGTTGTTGACCAGGATGTCGAGGCGGCCGAATTGTTCCTTGATCCCGGCGAAGACCTGGCTGATCTGCTCCATCTCACCGATGTGGCAGGCCACGGCTGTTGCCTTGCCGCCGGCGGCGGTGATGGCGTCGGCGACGTGTTGGCAGCCTTCGAGCTTGCGGCTCGAGACGATCACATGGGCGCCTTGCTGGGCCAGCAGTTTGGCGATGGCTTCACCGATGCCACGGCTGGCACCGGAGACGAAAGCGATTTTGCCGTCGAGGTCGAACAACTGAGTCTTGGACATGGGTTTCCCTTGTTGGAAGTCTTGTTATTGGCCCGGATCAGAGGCTGGATTTCTGGATGACCTGCAGGCTCATCTGCTCCAGCAGTTTGTTCATGTGAATGAACTGCGCGAAGCGTTTGTCCTGCGTCTGGCCATGGTAGAAGCGGTAGTAGATCTGCTGCACGATGCCGGCCAGGCGGAACAGGCCGTAGGTGTAGTAGAAGTCGAAATTGTCGATGCGGATGCCCGAGCGCTCGGCGTAGTAGTCGACGAATTCGCGGCGGGTCAGCATGCCCGGTGCGTGGCTTGGCTGGCGGCGCATCAGTTGCACCGGTGCCGGGTCGCCGGCTTCGATCCAGTAGGCGAGGGTGTTGCCCAGATCCATCAGCGGGTCGCCGAGGGTGGTCAGTTCCCAGTCGAGCACGCCGATGATCTGCATCGGATTGGCCGGGTCGAGGATGACGTTGTCGAAGCGATAGTCGTTGTGGACGATGCTTGAGGTCGGGTGGTCGGCCGGCATCTTGTCGTTGAGCCAGGCTTTGACTGCTTCCCAGTGCGGCGCGTCCGGGGTCAGGGCTTTTTCGTAGCGCTCGCTCCAGCCCTTGATCTGCCGCGCGACGTAGCCTTCGGGCTTGCCCAGGTCGCCGAGGCCGCAGGCGTTGTAATCAACCCGATGCAGTTCGACGAAGCGGTCGATGAAGCTTTTGCAAAGCGCTTCGGTTTTCGCCGAATCAAGGCCCAGTTCCGGCGGCAGTTCGGCGCGCAGGATGATGCCCTTGACCCGTTCCATCACATAGAACTCGGCGCCAATCACCGATTCGTCGGTGCAGTGCACATACGCTTTCGGGCAATACGGAAAGCCGTCGCGCAGTTGGTTGAGAATGCGGAACTCACGGCCCATGTCGTGGGCGGATTTGGCCTTGTGGCCGAACGGCGGACGGCGCAGAACGAATTCTTGCTCAGGGTATTCCAGCAGGTAGGTCAGGTTCGACGCGCCGCCGGGAAACTGGCTGATCTGCGGAGTGCCGGTCAGGCCGGGAATGTGCGCCTTGAGGTACGGATCGATCAGGCTGGCATCGAGTTCTTCGCCCGCGCGGATCCGGGTGGACTGGTCAGTAAGCGCCATGCTTATCCCTTCTGCTTATTTTGGAGGCCAGACATCATTGGCTAATCTAATGGCGCGCTCGGGTGCTCACAAGCGCGGGTCGGTCTTATAGGTTAGCGTGTTGCTGGATAATCAACTTTGAGAATGGGGCGAGCAGCGGCGCAGACCGAGGATCCTGCGCGCCTTAATGCACGCGCTGGTTGCTCAGTTTCGGTGGCAGGGCGACAGGCGTCAGCACCGGTTGCCCGGAGAAAAACGCCATCAGGTTTTTGCCGACCAGTTCGACAGTGCCTTGCGTGGCTTCAGGGGAAAGCCCGGCGACGTGTGGGGTCAGCACAACGTTGCTGAGGTGTTTCAGGGCATCAGGCACTTCCGGTTCGTGATCGAACACGTCCAGCGCTGCGCCGGCGATACGACGTTGTTCGAGTGCAGTGATCAGGTCTGCCGTTGCGATAACGCTGGCGCGGGCGATGTTGACGATAAATCCCTTGGGGCCGAGGGCATCGAGCACGGCTCGCGTCACCAGATGTTGAGTAGCAATGCCACCAGGCGTGGCAACGACCAGAAAGTCCGAAGCTCGCGCCAGATCGGTCGGTGTCGAGCAGAACGCATAAGCGACGTCGCTGCGCACCTGGCGGTTGTGGTAGCTGATCTGCATGTCGAAACCCAGCTCCGCACGCTTGGCAATCGCCATGCCCACGGCGCCCAGCCCGAGGATGCCCAGACGCTTGCCGGCCAGCGACGGGCGCATGATTTTCGGCCATTCACCGCGGCGCACGGCGGCATCGCAGCGCGGGATGTCGCGGACCAATGCCAGCAGCAATGCCATCGCATGATCGGCCACTGACGAGGCGTTGACACCGGCGCCATTGGTGACGGTGATCCCGCGGTCGCTGGCCGCTTGCAGGTCGACCTGTTCATAACCGGCGCCGATCACCGTGATGATTTTCAGGGCGGGCAGGGCGCTGATCTCTTGCGCAGTCAGGCCCAGCGGGCCACGAGTCAGCACGGCGTCGACGCGACTGCCATGGGTGGCGATGGCTTGCGCGCGTTCGGCTGGCGTTGGTGCAAGGATCAGGTGGAATCCCTGATGCTCAAGAATCGGCAGATAGTCATTGATCGTTTCAACCAGTACCAGAACGGTTGCGGGCATTGCGCGGCTCCTGTGATTGGCGGCGGGTGGGTCGCGAAAGTCGACTCAGAGTGCTGAATCCGCAGCGGCTTGGCAATCGTTGCATTCAAGCAGTGGTGCTTTGATTCTGGACGGGTTCGTGGAACAAGCAAGTACGCAGGCATGGCGCACGCCCCATCAGCTGACGTATTGCGCAACACCATTACCGAACGACCAGTTCTCTTTCTTTACCTCCAGCAGATTGATGAACACATCCTCCAGACGAATACCCAGTTGCGCATGCAGGCTCTCGGCAATGGTTTTGAACAGCAATTGTTTCTTTTCCACGCTGCGCCCTTCGCTGATGGTGATCTGGATGAACACCACGCCGTCGCTGCGCTGGATGCCGAGGTATTGCGGGTCATAAACGAAATGCTGGGCGTCATGCTCGTTGAGAATCTGGAAGTTGTCGTGCTCGGGCACATCGATACAGCTGCGCAGGGCGGCGTAGATCTGTTCGCCGATGCGCCTGGCAAAAGTGGGGTCGGGGTTTTGCTGGATGTCGACGCGGACCAGTGGCATGGGAGGCTCCTTGGGTTATGGCTTCTCACACGCTAGATCAAGGGCAGGGTTCTGGCAGGTAATTGGTCTGGAATATTGCAAATACCGTGTATGAGGAGGCTTACGTGACTCGCGGATTTTGCCTACGGGAATGGCAGATGCGTCTGCTGGTCAACACCCGTATGGATGCGAAATCATCACGCCTCAGAGCAGCTTGCGCGATAGCTGCCACCAGCCAGGGAAGGCGAATGCTTCAAAACGATCGGGAAAACCTCGAACTGGACAAGCTGATCAATGAAATACGCAAGCTTGTGGCCGAGAGGAAAAAACTTGTGGCGGAAGAAAAAAAGATGAAATGGGAAACCTATTTCTACCCGGTTGCGGTAGTGGCCGGAATGTTGACCGCGACAGCGGCCTTCATCGGCCTTTCGCTCAAGTTATGAATGTGCGCGTTTCGCTCTATCCAACCCGTTACCCGCGAAAAAGGAAATCACCATGAGTACGTTCGACCGCCAAGCCATGATTGACCGTTCCGATCGAGAGCACGACGAGTACGTAGAAAGGTTACGCCTCAAGCAGCGAGGCGACATCGTTCCGATCCTCGCATTGCTGAGTCTTGCCTTGCTTTGCATGTCGTTTGGCTTTCTGGTCGCTCGATTGATCTGATCGTTCCGGCTGCGCACGGTGCCGGAAAAACTGCCAGAAAACGACATGCAGCGTAGCTGGAAACGGCAAAAAGCATTCCGAAAACGACTCCCCATCGGTCTGCTCCGCACAACCATTCCTCAGCTAAGTCTTTGCTTGCATTGATTTATCACGGAGAATCGCGCCCCTGTTTCGGCCGGAGCATGTCTGTCGGTTTTTTCCGACGCGTCCTGACCGAGTGGCAAGTGACCGGAATGCGGAGATCCGACCGGATGAATGATCAGGCCAATAGCCTCGAAAAGCGCTTCGACGCAGCAGCACCCGCTGAACTTTCGAGCTGGAATCGCCAGGACACCACCTGGATGCTGGGACTGTTTGGGACGGCCATTGGCGCCGGCACCCTGTTTTTGCCGATCAACGCAGGGCTGGGGGGCTTTTGGCCGCTGGTGATCCTCGCGCTGCTGGCCTTCCCGATGACGTTTTACGCGCACCGTGGCCTGACCCGTTTTGTGCTGTCCGGTCGCGAAGGTGCCGATATTACCGAAGTGGTCGAGCAGCATTTCGGTATCAAGGCCGGTGCCTTGATCACGCTGCTGTACTTCTTTGCCATCTTCCCGATCCTGTTGATCTACAGTGTCGGCCTGACCAACACGGTCGCCAGTTTCCTCGAACACCAACTGCACATCACGCCGCCGCCGCGCGCGTTGCTGTCGTTCGTGCTGATTCTCGGGCTGCTGGCCGTGGTACGTTGCGGTGAGCAGGCGATCGTCAAAGCCATGAGCCTGATGGTCTATCCGTTCATCGTTGCGCTGCTGTTCCTTGCCGTGTACCTGATTCCGCACTGGAATGGCGGCATCCTCGCCACCGCGTCGCAAGTGCCGGCGCCGTCAGCGCTGCTGCACACGCTGTGGCTGGCGATTACGGTGATGGTGTTCTCGTTCAACCATTCGCCGATCATCTCGGCGTTCGCGATGGACCAGAAGCGTCGTTACGGTGTGCACGCCGACGAGCGCAGCTCACAGATCCTCGCGCGCGCTCATGCATTGATGGTCATTTTGGTGCTGTTCTTCGTATTCAGTTGCGTGCTGACCCTGTCGCCGGAGCAACTGGCTGAGGCGAAAGAGCAGAATCTTTCGATCCTGTCGTACCTGGCCAACCACTTCAGCAACCCGACCATCGAGTTTGCGGCGCCGTTGATTGCGTTTGTGGCGATCTCCAAGTCGTTCCTCGGTCATTACATCGGGGCCAGCGAAGGCCTCAAGGGCCTGATCGTCAAGAGCGGCAGACGTCCGGGCGCCAAGGCGCTGGATCGCATCGTGGCGGCGTTCATGCTGGTGATCTGCTGGATCGTCGCAACGCTTGATCCGAGCATCCTGGGCATGATCGAAACCGTCGGTGGGCCGGTGATTGCGGCAATCCTGTTCCTGATGCCCATGTACGCGATTCGCAAGGTGCCAGCGATGGCGCGCTATCGCGGTCAGGCGTCGAACGTGTTTGTTACCGCGGTGGGACTGGTGGCGATTTCGGCGCTGGTTTACAAGTTGGCTGTCTGACCTGTCACTGATGACTGATCGTTCCCACGCTCTGCGTGGGAATGCCTCTTGTGACGCTCTGCGTCACGCTTGGGGACGCAGAGCGTCCGGGGCTGCATTCCCACGCGGAGCGTGGGAACGATCAGAACGATCAGCATAAAAAAACGCCGCTCATCTCACGATGGGCGGCGTTTTTTATTGCCTTGCAGCGTTAGGCTTGAACGACCGGTATCTTGGCGTTCGCAGCAGCTTCACGGAACTCGGCGATCTGGTCGAAGGACAGGTAGCGGTAGACATCGGCCGCCATGCTGTCGATCTTGCCAGCGTATTCCATGTACTCCTCGACGGTCGGCAGGCGACCCAGGATCGAAGCAACGGACGCCAGCTCGGCCGAGGCCAGGTAGACGTTCGCGCCGTCGCCCAGACGGTTCGGGAAGTTACGGGTCGACGTGGAGACCACGGTGCTGTTCGGCTCAACGCGAGCCTGGTTACCCATGCACAGCGAGCAGCCTGGCATTTCCATGCGTGCGCCAGCCTTGCCGTAGATGCCGTAGTAGCCTTCTTCGGTCAGTTGGTGAGCGTCCATCTTGGTCGGCGGCGACAGCCACAGACGGGTTGGCAGCTGACCCTTGACCTGATCCAGCAGTTTACCGGCAGCGCGGAAGTGACCAATGTTGGTCATGCACGAACCGATGAACACTTCGTCGATCTTCTCGCCAGCAACGCTGGACAGCAGACGGGCGTCGTCCGGATCGTTCGGCGCGCAGAGCACAGGCTCGTTGATCTCGGCCAGATCGATTTCGATGACTTCGGCGTATTCGGCGTCGGCATCGGCTTCCATCAGCTCAGGATTGGCGATCCAGGCTTCCATCGCTTGAGCACGACGTTCCAGGGTACGCGCATCGCCGTAGCCTTCGCCGATCATCCAGCGCAGCAGGGTGATGTTGGACTGCAGGTACTCGGTGATCGACTCTTTCGACAGCTTGATGGTGCAACCGGCAGCCGAACGTTCGGCCGAGGCGTCGGACAGTTCGAACGCCTGCTCCAGGGTCAGACCTTCCAGGCCTTCGATTTCCAGGATGCGGCCGGAGAAGGCGTTTTTCTTGCCTTTCTTCTCGACGGTCAGCAGACCGTTCTGGATAGCGAAGTACGGAATGGCATGAACCAGGTCACGCAGGGTGATGCCAGGTTTCATCTTGCCCTTGAAGCGCACCAGGATCGATTCCGGCATGTCCAGTGGCATTACACCAGTGGCTGCAGCGAACGCGACCAGACCGGAACCGGCCGGGAACGAGATGCCCATCGGGAAACGGGTGTGCGAGTCACCACCGGTACCGACGGTGTCCGGCAGCAGCATGCGGTTCAGCCACGAGTGGATGATGCCGTCACCCGGACGCAGGGAAACGCCGCCGCGGGTCATGATGAAGTCAGGCAGGGTGTGGTGGGTGGTCACGTCGATCGGCTTTGGATAGGCCGCGGTGTGGCAGAACGACTGCATCACCAGATCAGCGGAGAAGCCCAGGCACGCCAGGTCTTTCAGTTCGTCACGGGTCATGGGACCTGTGGTGTCCTGAGAACCCACGGTGGTCATCTTCGGTTCGCAGTAGGTGCCAGGACGCACGCCCTGGCCTTCTGCCAGACCGCAGGCCTTGCCGACCATTTTCTGCGCCAGGGTGAAACCCTTGGTGCTTTCAGCTGGAGCTTCAGGCTTTTTGAACAGATCGAACGCTGGCAGACCCAGTTCGGCGCGAGCCTTCTCGGTCAGGCCACGGCCGATGATCAGCGGGATACGACCGCCGGCACGGACTTCGTCCAGCAGCACCGGGGTTTTCATTTCGAAAGTGGTGATGACTTCGTCGGTACCGTGCTTGCAGACTTTGCCAGCGTGCGGGTACAGGTCGATCACGTCGCCCATGTTCATGTTCGACACGTCGAACTCGATCGGCAGGGCGCCGGCATCTTCCATGGTGTTGTAGAAGATCGGAGCGATCTTGCTGCCGAAGCAGAAACCGCCAGCGCGCTTGTTCGGCACGTACGGGATGTCGTCGCCGAAGAACCACAGCACCGAGTTGGTGGCCGATTTACGCGAGGAACCGGTACCGACCACGTCACCGACGTAGGCGATCGGGAAGCCCTGGCCGCGCATTTCTTCGATCTGCTTCATCGGGCCGGTCTTGCCTTGCTCGTCCGGAACGATGCCGTCACGGGCCATTTTCAGCATGGCCAAGGCGTGCAGCGGAATGTCAGGACGCGACCAGGCGTCTGGCGCAGGGGAGAGGTCGTCGGTGTTGGTTTCGCCGGTGACCTTGAATACGCGCAGGCTGATCTTGTCGGCCAGGACCGGGCGCTTCTTGAACCACTCGCCGTCAGCCCAGGATTGCAGCACGGCCTTGGCGTGAACGTTGCCGTTCTTGGCTTTTTCAGCGACGTCGTGGAAGGCATCGAACATCAGCAGGGTGTGCTTGAGTTCTTCGGCGGCGACTGGCGCCAGCTCGGCGTCGTCCAGCAGTTCAACGAGGGTGACGATGTTGTAGCCGCCCTGCATGGTGCCGAGCAGTTCTACAGCGCGTTTCTTGTCCAGCAGAGGGGAGGTGGCTTCGCCCTTGGCCAGGGCAGACAGGAAACCGGCCTTGACGTAGGCGGCTTCGTCCACTCCAGGTGGTACGCGATTGGTGATCAGGTCAACGAGGAAAGCTTCTTCGCCAGCCGGAGGGTTCTTCAGCAGCTCGATCAGGCCTGCTGTTTGTTCGGCGTTAAGCGGCTGGGGAACGATACCCAGGGCTGCACGCTCTTCGATATGTTTGCGGTAGGCTTCAAGCACAGTTATTACCCTCATCAGTGGTCCCAAATGGGTGTCCGGGACGCTCATCCCGAAATTGCCGTACTCATGCGCCTCACGACGTTGTGGGTCGTTCGGCCAGAATTACCGGCAATTCCTTACAGAAGCTGCTTTCAAAGTTTTACGCCTGCAGAACGGGGAGCTGATGAGGGTTGGCGTTGGGCTTTTCCCCGCTGGAAAAACCCTTCGCCAACACCGCTCTGAAGGAACGACTGTGCTCGTGACGCTTTGAAAACAGCTTCTAACGGACATTGGCGCCT
>NZ_RCNZ01000105.1:0-43395 GCF_004307525.1 Pseudomonas sp. Sample_21
CGAAACCCCAATTGCGAAAGCAGTTGGGGTTTTGTTTTGCCTGCGAGAAAGTTTTCGGCCTGCCATCGGGGAAATTCATCCTGAAGTGGATGGCGAGTTTTGGTATGGTGCAGCTCGTTTTTTAACGGACTGATGTCCTGCCCACGGATCGGCACTCATTTATGTCAAAGAGTTGCTGTAGAAATGCCTGAACCAATCCCGATCAAGGATCATGAAAAAGAGACGCGGCTGGTCAACAAACGATTGATCGCCTGCGCTCTGTTTGTCTTCGCCATCAGCTGCGCTCTGGTGGTGCGCCTGTACATCCTCCAGGTCGTGGAATTCGACTATCATTCGACCATCTCCGAAAACAATCGCGTCCATGTCCTCCCGATACCGCCGACGCGTGGATTGATCTACGACCGCAACGGTGTGTTGCTCGCCGACAATCGCCCCAGCTACAACCTGACCATCACCCGTGAGCGTGCCACCGACGTCAATCAAGAATTGGACGAAGTCATCAACTTGCTGCACTTGCCTGCTGAAGACCGCACGGTGTTCGAGAAGGCGATGAAGCAATCCCGGCATCCGTTCACACCGGTCACCCTGTTTTATGAGCTGACGGAAGAGCAGATTGCCGTCCTGGCGGTTAACGAGTTTCGCTTGCCGGGCATTGATGTCGAGCCGCAGTTTGTCCGGCACTATCCCCTGGGCGCACATTTCGCCCATTCGATCGGTTATGTCGGTCGGATCAACGAAAAAGAATCGAAAACTCTCGACTCCGTGGAATACCGAGGTACGCAGTCCATTGGTAAAACCGGTATCGAGCGTTTTTATGAAGCGCAGTTGCACGGCCATGTCGGTTACGAAGAAGTCGAAACCAATGCTCAAGGCCGTGTGCTACGGGTACTCAAGCACACCGATCCGGTGCCAGGCAAGAACATCGTCCTGAGCCTCGATGTCAAGCTGCAAGAAGCTGCCGAAGCCGCTTTGGGCGACCGTCGTGGTTCAGTGGTAGCTCTCGACCCGTCCACTGGAGAAGTGCTGGCGATGGTCAGCAATCCGAGTTTCGATCCGAATCTGTTCGTCACCGGGATCAGTTCGAAGGAATATTCAGCGCTGCGAGATTCCATCGATCGGCCATTGTTCAACCGCGTATTGCGTGGCCTGTACGCCCCAGGCTCGACGATCAAACCGGAAGTCGCCATCGCCGGTCTGGACGCCGGCGTCGTGACCCCGCAGACCCGCGTATACGATCCCGGCTACTACCAATTACCGGACTTCGATCACAAGTATCGCAACTGGAACCACAGTGGTGATGGTTGGGTGGACATGGACGCGGCGATCATGCGTTCCAACGACACCTACTTCTATGATCTGGCGCACAAGCTTGGCATTGATCGTCTGCACGACTACATGGCGATGTTCGGCCTTGGTGAAAAAGTCTCGCTGGACATGTTTGAAGAGTCGCCTGGTCTGATGCCATCGCAAGCGTGGAAACGCGCTACTCGGCGACAGGCCTGGTATCCCGGCGAGACAGTTATTCTCGGCATCGGCCAGGGCTACATGCAGGTCACACCACTGCAATTGGCCCAAGCCACGGCACTGATTGCCAACAAAGGGATATGGAATCGGCCGCACCTGGCCAAGTCGGTCGACGGTGTAGCGCCGGTTGACGAGCACCCGATGCCGAACATTCTGCTCAAGGATCCGCGGGATTGGGAGCAGGTCAACCACGGTATGCAGATGGTCATGCACGATGCTCGAGGCATCGCACGAGCGGCGGCTGCGGGGGCGCAATACCGCATCGCTGGCAAGAGTGGTACGGCGCAAGTGGTGGCGATCAAGCAGGGTGAGCGCTACAACCGTGAGAAAACCCTCGAGCGCCACCGTGACAACGCCCTGTTTGTAGGATTTGCACCGGCCGAGCATCCGAAGATCGCCATCTCGGTAATGATCGAAAACGGCGAGGCGGGTGGTCGTGTTGCCGGTCCAGTAGTGCGGCAGATCATGGACGCCTGGTTACTCGATCAGGATGGCCACCTCAAGCCGCAATACGCAGCGCCGAGCAAAGCGCCGGGCGATCCTCACGTCTGAGGCGTAACGGTTCACAGCACAGGCTCCGTAAGCGGAGCCTGTGATTACGCACCGGGTACCGGGCAACTCATATCACCTTCCTCACATTTCAAATACTGCTTGAGGGTTTCTACTCTGGCCTTGGTTACGGCTGTGAGACAACTACTGTAAACCAATGGATAAACACTGCCGCCGTCCACCCCAGAAGCCGAAAACTTGCACTCGGCATCCCGGAAGCTGACCCACGCCCGCTGCGCGTTGACCAACAGCTTCTTTCCGTCCGGGTTGTCCTTCAGGCGTCCGGTGATCTGCTGATAGAGCGTATTCAGTTCCTTGTCTGCCGCTTTGAACGCTTGCCCCGCGCATTGATTCATCGTCGCCTGATCGCTGGCGTTGGTGCAATCAACGGCGGCATGGGCGAAAGGGGCAAACAAAAAAGGCACAGAGGCCAGAAGCAAACGCACTGACATAAGGTTCTCGCTATCTCGAGTGGAAAGGGTGTATCGATTGTTATGTACGTAGCCGGGACGCCTCAAGCAAGCGATCCGCAGTGGCCGTGATTTCCTCGCCTTCATGCAACTGCTCCAGCCAGTGTTCGGGGATCGCCCGAGCGCTGTAGTAAGCACCTGCCAACTGACCCACGATAGCAGCCGTTGTATCCGCATCATCACCGAGATTGGCTGCTTTCAACACCGCTTCGGCGAATGTCTGCGTATGGTGAAAGCACCACAAAGCGGCTTCCAGCGATTGGACGCTATAGCCACTGCCTTTTATTTCAGTTTCCGCTTTGTGAAGGTACTCACCCTGAGCAATCGCAACCACCTTGGGCTGGGAAAGCTTGAGCAGTGGCGCCCGGCGAAGCTGTGTTTTTTCCGCACCCTCAAGCGCTCGTGCAATCAGATCAGCCAGCAATTGGCAGCACTCGATTGCCTCCGGCGCCGCATGGGTTGTGCGCGAACTGCCGGCAGCGTGGATCTGGATCTGTCCAGCGTCCGGAAAATAAAACAGCACGACTGGTGCCAACCGCATCAGCGACCCGTTACCAGCAGTCAACGGGTCAGTCGACCCTGCGAAAGGCTCCCCGGTTCGCTGATACTGTTCCAGCGCCTGGCTGACGGTCATGCCAATGTCGAAACATTCGCCGGTGGAGCTCAGGTATCCCCACTTCCACCAATTGAGATAGCGGCCCATCTGATCAGCCGCGTCGAAGCCGTTTTTGCGCAGCAGGCTCTCGGCCAAGCACAGTGCCATTGAAGTGTCATCGGTCCATTGCCCTGGCTTGAGCTGGAACGGGCCACCGCCGACCATGTCGCTCAGCGGCTGGAATGATCCTCGCGGCTGGAACTCAACTGTTGTGCCGACCGCATCGCCGCAAGCCAGGCCGAGGAGGGCGCCGCGATACCGATCGGCGAGAGAAGGCTGCATGATTCGTCCTTGTTTCTGCGGATTCGCTGGCAAGATAACAGGTCATGCGGCGCCGATCACAGAGCGCAAACTACCGCAGAATGTGTCCGCTCGAATCGGTGGCTGCAGCGCTTCGATACAACTTCGCATTGGACATGTGGTCATACAAGCCTAGTGTTCAGAACAGGAGGTGACGTATGAAACCAGTACCTAACAGTTTCGAACGCAAGATCACGCTCAAGGCGTCGCGTTCCCATGTCTGGCGTGCATTGGTCGATGCGGAGGCGTTTGGCCAGTGGTTTGGCGTGGCGCTCGAGGGCCGGCGTTTCATTGCCGGCGAGTGGACGCAGGGTCAGGTCACTTACCCCGGTTATGAACACGTATTGTGGAATGTGCTGATCGAGCGGGTCGAGCCGCAGCAGTTGTTTTCTTTCCGCTGGCACCCGTATGCGGTCAACCCGAAGATCGACTACTCACAAGAGCCGACCACGCTGGTCAAGTTCGAATTGCAGGACTTCGAAGACGGCACTCTACTCAAGGTCTCGGAATCCGGCTTCGCGCACATCCCTGATACCCGTCAGAAAGAGGCGTATTACATGGACAGTCGCGGCTGGGAGGAGCAGTTGAGCAGGCTTGAACAGTTTCTCGCCGAAAGCGCCAGGGCTCGTGAAAGCGGCGGTGCCTGACGGGTCTAAGGGTTTTCGGAAGTGTTTGTATGGCGAATGTCTTACACGTGTTGGTAGCTTTTACGACTATTGCTGATTGGATCCACTGGGTAATCTACACACATCAACTGAGACACAGGGAGTGTTTCAGGATCATGGACGATCGACCATCGCAAGGATCGCTGCCGACAGGGAGTCGATAATGGTCTTGGGAAAAACCCGCTTCGGCGGGTTTTTTTTCGCCTGAATGCAGGAGCCGCCGAAGGCTGCGATCTTTTGATCCTGCTTTTGAAAGCCAAGTCAAAAAGATCACAGCCTGGGCGAATGTCACCCCGTCACGAAGCAATCAACTGCCGCAACACATAATGCAGAATCCCGCCGGATTTGAAGTACTCGACCTCATTCAGCGTATCAATCCGGCACAAGACTTCGATTCTCTCCTGACGCCCATCCTCGCGAGTGATAACCAGCGGCAGGTTCATCCGCGGCCTTAGCTCGACGCCGGTCAATCCCAGAATCTCGAACGTCTCTTTGCCGGTCAGATTGAGGCTCTTACGGTTCTGATCAAGCTTGAACTGCAACGGCAGCACACCCATCCCGACCAGATTCGAGCGGTGAATACGTTCGAAACTCTCCGCAATCACCGCTTTGACGCCCAGCAGATTGGTGCCTTTCGCCGCCCAGTCACGGCTCGACCCGGTGCCGTACTCCTGACCGGCAATCACCACCAGCGGCGTACCCGAAGCCTGATATTGCATCGCCGCATCATAGATCGCCATTTTTTCCCCGGTGGGAATGTAAATGGTGTTCCCGCCTTCCTCGCCCCCAAGCATCTCGTTGCGAATACGGATGTTGGCAAACGTGCCCCGCATCATCACTTCATGATTGCCGCGACGGGAACCGTAGGAGTTGAAGTCGCGCGGCTCGACGCCTTTTTCCTGCAGATACCGCCCGGCCGGGCTGTCGATCTTGATGTTGCCGGCGGGGGAGATATGGTCGGTGGTCACTGAATCGCCGAGCAAAGCCAAGACCCGCGCACCTTTGACGTCTTTCACTTCCGGCAGAGGTCCGGAAATGTCGTCGAAGAAAGGTGGATGCTGAATGTAGGTCGAATCGTCCTGCCAGACGTAAGTGGCCGCTTGCGGCACCTCGATGGCCTGCCATTGCTCATCACCGGCAAACACTTCGGCGTATTCCTTGTGGAACATCGCCGTATTGACCTGATTCACCGCCTCGGCGATTTCCCGGCTGCTCGGCCAGATATCACGCAGGTACACCGGATTGCCCTGCTGATCCTCGCCCAACGGTTCGCTGCTGATATCGGTGCGCACGCTGCCCGCCAATGCGTAAGCGACGACCAGCGGAGGCGAGGCCAGCCAGTTGGTTTTCACCAGTGGGTGCACACGGCCTTCGAAATTGCGGTTGCCGGACAAGACCGACGCGACGGTCAGATCGGCTTTCTGAATGGCTTTCTCGATCGGCTCCGGCAGTGGCCCGGAGTTGCCGATGCAGGTGGTGCAACCGTAACCGACCAACGAAAACCCGAGCTGATCGAGGTACTGAGTCAGCCCGGCAGCCTTGTAGTAGTCGGTGACGACTTTCGAACCGGGGGCCAGTGAGCTTTTGACCCAGGGCTTGCGCGTCAGACCTTTCTCGACGGCTTTCTTCGCCAGCAACCCGGCCGCCATCATCACGCTCGGGTTGGAAGTGTTGGTGCAGGAAGTGATCGCGGCGATGACCACTGCACCGTTTTTCAGGCGATAGGTCTTGCCCTCGTATTCGTAGTCCGCTTCACCGACCAGATCGGCGTTGCCCACCGCCACGCCGCCACCGCCCTCGCTTTCCAGGCGTCCTTCTTCCTTGCTGGTGGGTTTGAATTGCAGGTCGATGAAATCACTGAAGGCCTGCGCGACGTTGGGCAGCGAGACCCGATCCTGCGGGCGTTTCGGCCCGGCCAGGCTGGCCTCGACGCTGCCCATGTCCAAGGCCAGGCTGTCGGTGAACACCGGCTCCTGGCCCGGCAAACGCCACAGGCCTTGAGCCTTGGTGTAGGCCTCGACCAGCTTCACCACTTCCGGCGGCCGGCCGGACAAGCGCAGGTATTCCAGCGTGACATCGTCGACCGGGAAGAAGCCGCATGTCGCACCGTATTCCGGGGCCATGTTGGCGATGGTCGCGCGGTCGGCCAATGGCAGGTCGGCGAGACCGTCGCCATAGAATTCGACGAATTTGCCGACCACCCCTTTCTTGCGCAGCATCTGCGTCACGGTCAGCACCAGGTCGGTGGCGGTGATGCCTTCCTTGAGTTTGCCGGTGAGCTTGAAGCCGATCACCTCCGGAATCAGCATCGACACCGGTTGCCCAAGCATCGCCGCTTCCGCCTCGATCCCGCCAACGCCCCAGCCGAGCACGCCGAGACCGTTGATCATGGTGGTGTGGGAGTCGGTGCCGACCAGGGTGTCGGGGAAGGCGTAGGTGCGGCCATCCTCGTCTTTGGTCCAGACGGTGCGGCCGAGGTACTCAAGGTTGACCTGGTGGCAGATGCCGGTGCCCGGCGGGACCACGCTGAAGTTATCGAACGCACTCTGGCCCCAGCGCAGGAAGGCATAGCGCTCGCCGTTGCGTTGCATTTCGATGTCGACGTTCTGTTCAAACGCACTGGCGCTGGCAAACTTGTCGACCATCACCGAGTGGTCGATCACCAGATCCACCGGCGACAACGGATTGATCCGCTGCGGATCGCCGCCGGCCTTGGCCATTGCCGCACGCATGGCGGCGAGATCGACCACGGCGGGGACGCCGGTAAAATCCTGCATCAATACACGGGCAGGGCGGTACTGGATTTCGCGATCGGAGCGGCGCTCCTTGAGCCAGGCGGCGATGGCTTTGAGGTCAGCGCCGGTGACGGTTTTTTCGTCTTCCCAGCGCAGAAGATTTTCCAGCAGGACCTTCAGTGACATCGGCAGCTTGTCGAGATCGCCCAGGCTTTTGGCGGCTTCCGGCAGGCTGAAATAGTGGTAGGTCGTGGCGTCGATTTGTAGGGTTTTCAGTGACTTCAGACTATCGAGGGACGGCATTACGATCACTCCTTTGAGTCCGCACGGCTACGGACTGAGGGGACGGGCAGAGCATTAAACCTAGCCCTGTTTTGAGTAGCTGGCTAATAACTGGACTCTATCGGCGCAACCATGGTTCCGACTTCAGCTATCATGCGCCGGTTTTCGTGACAGGCATTGCGGCAACGCAAGGCTTGAGCATCGCGCAGCGGCCGAATGATCGACCGCTGCCCAGGAGTAAGAATGAACACCCTATTCATGCATTGCCGGCCCGGCTTCGAAGGCGAAGTCTGTTCGGAGATTTCCGATCTCGCCGCCCGTCTCAATGTCGCCGGTTACGCCAAAGCCAAAACCGCCACGGCCTGCGCCGAGTTTGTCTGCACCGAAGCCGACGGCGCCGAACGCCTGATGCGCGGTCAGCGTTTCGCCGAATTGATCTTCCCTCGGCAGTGGGCGCGCGGCTTTTTCATCGATCTGCCGGAAAACGATCGGATCAGCGTAATCCTCGCGCACATGGCCGATTTTCCGGTGTTTGGCAGTCTGTGGCTGGAAGTGGTCGATACCAATGACGGCAAGGAACTGTCGAATTTCTGCAAAAAGTTCGAAGGCCCGCTGCGCAAGGCGCTGACCGCCGCTGGCAAACTGGTGGAAGACGCCAGCAAGCCGCGTTTGTTGCTGACCTTCAAAAGTGGTCGCGAAGTGTTTCTCGGCATGGCCGATGCCGGCAATTCGGCGATGTGGCCGATGGGCATCCCGCGCCTGAAGTTTCCTCGCGAGGCACCCAGCCGTTCGACCTTGAAGCTGGAGGAGGCGTGGCATCACTTCATTCCACGTGATCAGTGGGAAGACCGCCTGCACAGCGACATGACCGGCGTTGACCTCGGCGCCGCGCCGGGCGGCTGGACCTGGCAACTGGTCAACCGTGGCATGCTGGTGACGGCTATCGACAACGGCCCGATGGCTGAAAGCCTGATGGAAACCGGGCTGGTCCAGCATCTGATGGCAGACGGTTTCACCTTCAAGCCGAAGCAGCCGGTGGACTGGATGGTTTGCGACATTGTCGAGAAACCTGCGCGCAACGCGGCGATGCTGGAAGAGTGGATCGGCGAAGGACATTGCCGCGAAGCAGTGGTCAACCTGAAGCTGCCGATGAAGCAGCGTTATGCCGAAGTGAAACGTCTGCTCGAGCGCATTGCCGACGGTTTCAAGGCGCGTGGGATCAAGGTTGATATCGGCTGCAAGCAGCTGTATCACGACCGCGAGGAAGTGACTTGCCATCTGCGCCGGCACGACACCAGAAAACCCAAATCGCGCTGACACAACACTGAACCTGTGGGAGCGAGGCTGCTCGCGGAAGCGGTGGGGCTGACGGATTGCCTTCGCGAGCAGGCTCGCTCCCACATGGGTTGGACGATATCCCAAGCAATGCGCGACAATGCCGGCCAGTTTTGGAGTAAACCATGAGCGAAATGATCAACACCCCAGTCGACGGCACCCTCGACGCCACCGGTCTGAATTGCCCGGAACCGGTAATGATGTTGCATCAGCACATCCGCGATCTGGTGCCCGGCGGCCTGCTCAAGGTGATCGCCACCGATCCCTCGACCAAGCGCGATATCCCCAAGTTCTGCGTGTTTCTTGACCATGAGCTAGTCAGCCAGCACGAACAGGCCGGCACCTATCTGTACTGGATTCGCAAGAAGTCCTGACTCAGGGCAAAAAAAGACCTGCAAATGCAGGTCTTTTTTTTGGGCGATCAACCCGCCGAACGACTGATTCGAATTCGCTTGCGCGCACTGCGTGTCAGACGAATCGACAGCATCAACGCTGCGCAGCTCAAACCGACGATCAAACCCTGCCACAAACCGCTCGGACCGCGTGGCTCGCCGAGCCAATCGGTCAGGCCCAGCGCATAACCGACCGGTAAACCAATCCCCCAGTAGGCGAAGAGAGTCAGGATCATCGTCACCCGAGTATCCTGATAGCCACGCAGTGCGCCTGCTGCGGTCACTTGGATTGCATCGGAAAACTGGAATAGCGCCGAATAGACAATCAGCATCGCCGCAATGTGAATCACTGTTGGATCAGCGGTATAGATCGCCGCAATCGGCTCGCGCAGCGCCAGCATCAGGCTCGCTGACAGGCAGGCGTAGGCCAGCGCCGTGCCCATGCCGACTCCAGCGGCAAAACGTGCCTCTCGCGGTTCCTCGCGGCCCAGCGCCTGGCCGACACGCACGGTGACCGCCATGCCCAGCGAATAGGGAATCATGAACACCAGCGAGCTGACGTTCAGCGCGATCTGATGCCCGGCCACCACCGTCGCGCCGAGGCTGCCGATCAGCAGGGCGATCACAGCGAAGATGCTCGACTCGGCAAACACCGCGATGCCGATCGGCAAACCAATCGACAGCAGACGTTTGATCACCGCCCACTGCGGCCAGTCGAAGCGGCTGAACAGTTCGCTTGAGCGATAGGCTGGTGCCCAGCGTTCATACCCGGCCAGGCCCAGCGCCATCACCCACATCACGATTGCCGTGGCCCAGCCGCAGCCAACGCCGCCCATGGCCGGAACGCCAAAGTGGCCATAGATGAAGATGTAGTTCAGCGGGATGTTCAGCGCCAGACCACAGAGGCCCAACACCATGGCCGGGCGGGTGCGGCCGATGCCGTCGCTGGTGCAGCGCAGCACGTGATAGAAGGCCACCGCCGGCAAGCCGCTGGCGATGCCGTGCAGATATTGCATGCACGGGCTGATCAGCTCCGGATCGACTTTCATCAGATGTAGCACCGGCTCGGCAGCGATCAGCATCGAGGTGGCGATCAATCCGACTACCAATGCCAGCCACAACGCCTGACGCACGATCGGGCCGATCTCGCTGTGCTTGCCCGCGCCGAAACGCTGCGCGACCTTTGGCGTGGTGGCCAGCAGGGTGCCGGTCATCAATAGAAACACCGGGACCCAGATCGAGTTGCCCAATGCCACTGCCGCCAGGTCCTTGGGCCCGACGCGCCCGGCCATCACCGCATCGACGAAGCCCATCGCCGTGGTCGCCAGTTGCGCGATGATGATCGGCAGGGCGAGGGCGAGCAGGTTTTTCAACTCCAGGCGAATCCGCGCAGGGCGGCTCAGCGAGACGGCGACAGGTTGGTCAGTTACAGGGTTCACAGGCAAAGCGTCCAGAAAGTATTGATGCGCAGAGCGGCGCATTCTACGCCGCTGACGCCTCGGTCAGGAAAAATCCTCTGTTGCGTATTTGTAAGCGCAAACCCTGCTGGCTGATCGACGCGTCAGCACCTAAACTGCCGATCCGCCCAAGGAGCCCGCCATGCTGATTGTTGCCGACGAAAATATCCCGCTGCTCGATGCCTTTTTTGCCGGTTTCGGTGACATCCGCCGAGTGCCGGGCCGCTCCATTGACCGCGCGACGGTCGAGCACGCCGATGTGTTGCTGGTGCGTTCGGTGACCAACGTCAATCGCGCGCTGCTTGAAGGCAGCAAGGTGCGCTTTGTCGGCACCTGCACCATCGGCACCGATCATCTGGATCTCGATTACTTCAACGAGGCCGGGATCTGCTGGTCGAGCGCGCCGGGGTGTAATGCCCGTGGCGTGGTCGATTACGTACTGGGCAGTCTGATGACACTGGCCGAAATCGAAGGGGTTGATCTGACGCAGCGTACTTACGGCGTCGTCGGCGCCGGTGAAGTGGGGGGGCGCTTGATCAAGGTCCTGAAAGGCCTGGGCTGGAACGTCAAGGTTTGCGACCCGCCGCGTCAGGCTGCCGAGGGCGGCGATTATGTCAGCCTTGAGCAGATCATCGAGCAGTGCGACGTGATCAGTCTGCATACGCCATTGACCCGCAGCGGCGACTCTGCAACCTGGCACCTGTTCGATCAACAGCGTTTGCAGCAACTCAAGCAGGGTGCATGGCTGATCAACGCGGCGCGTGGCCCTGTAGTGGACAATGCAGCGCTGCGTGAGGTGCTGCTGGAGCGCGAGGACCTGCAAGCGGTGCTCGACGTCTGGGAAAAAGAGCCGGAAGTCGACCCTGCGCTGGCCGAACTCTGCGTATTGGCCACGCCACATATTGCCGGTTACAGCCTCGATGGCAAGCAACGCGGGACCGCGCAGATTTATCAGGCCTACTGCGCTTTCAGCGGCCAACCTGCAGCTATCCAGCTCAGCGATCTGCTGCCAGCAACCTGGTTGTCGGAAGTTTCCCTGCACGGTGACAGCGATCCGGCATGGGCGCTGGCGATGTTGTGCCGGGGCGTGTACGACCCGCGCCGCGATGATGCGGATTTCCGCCGCAGTCTCGTGGGAAATGTCGCCGAGCAGCGAGCGGCGTTTGACGTGTTGCGCAAGCAGTATCCGGTGCGCCGCGAGATCGAAGGGCTGAAGGTGCGAATCGAAGGTGATGCGCCGGGGTTGCGGCAGATTGTGGCGGCGCTGGGGGCGGTGGCTGTCTGAATCAGCGCTGGCCTTTTCGCGAGCAGGCTCGCTCCCACAGGGGATCTACAGTGCAGCAAAGTTAAAGGTGGGAGCGAGCCTGCTCGCGAAAGCCACACCACCAATCCCGAATTGCAGATATAAAAAACCCGGCCAGTCAGGGCCGGGTCAGGAAGACGGTGGCTACATCACTCTTGTTCGGCAGGCTTGATCAATCGCTTCTCCAGTTCGCGGCAAGCGTCCTGGATCATGTCTTCAGTGATCGGTACTTCGCGGCCCTGCTCATCGATAATCGAGCAACCCAGAGACTGGTCGGGTTTGGTGCGGATCACTTCAATCTTGTCTTCGCTGCTGTGTTGCAAGGACATGGCCTGTCTCCTCATCAGGTTGTGTGCCTAAGTTAAAACCGCCACGTGACCAGGCTGTGACAAATCCCTGCGGTCTGTCGGCGGGCGGCATCTCTACTCAAACAGAAATGACCGCTCGTCTCAACCGCAACCTTAGACCAATCGTTTCTAGCATCCGGACATCCCGGGCATATTTAACCTGACTCATTGTGATTTACAGAGTTCCACCCCATCTGAGTCTCTAGGCTGGCCCGATCCATCTGCGCAGACGTGAACTCCATGATCTCCATGCTCTCTTCCCGACACCGGCGCGCCCTGCGCTTGACCAGTCATTTTCTCCTGCCGTACCGCTGGCATGCCTTCGGCGCTCTACTCGCGCTGATCGTCACCGCCGGCATTACCCTGTCGATGGGGCAGGGCATCAAGTTGTTGGTAGACCAGGGTTTCATGACCCGTTCGCCGCATCTGCTCAATCAGTCCATCGGCATTTTCATGTTGCTGGTGCTCGGGCTGGCGCTGGGCACCTTTGCCCGTTTCTATCTGGTGTCGTGGATAGGCGAGCGCGTGGTCGCCGACATTCGCCGTCAGGTGTTCAATCACCTGGTGTATTTGCATCCGGGCTTTTATGAGGACAACCGCAGCTCGGAAATCCAGTCGCGCCTGACCGCTGACACCACGCTGCTGCAATCGGTGATCGGCTCGTCGCTCTCGCTGTTCCTGCGCAATCTGCTGATGGTGATCGGCGGTGTAGTGCTGCTGTTCATCACCAATCCGAAGTTGACCAGCATTGTCGTGATTGCACTGCCGCTGGTGATCGCGCCAATCCTGATTTTCGGCCGCCGTGTGCGCAATCTGTCGCGCCAGAGCCAGGACCGTATCGCCGACATTGGCAGCTATGTGTCGGAAACCCTCGGCCAGATCAAAACCGTGCAAGCCTACAACCACCAGGTTCAGGACGAGCAGCGTTTCGCTTCGACCGTCGAGCAGGCGTTCGAAACCGCGCGCAAACGGATCTTCCAGCGAGCGTGGCTGATCACTTTGGTGATCGTGCTGGTGCTTGGCGCGGTGGCGGTGATGTTGTGGGTCGGCGGCATGGACGTAATGGCCGGGCGTATCTCGGCCGGCGAGCTGGCGGCATTCGTTTTCTACAGCCTGATTGTCGGCAGCGCGTTCGGCACGCTGAGCGAAGTGATCGGCGAACTGCAACGCGCTGCGGGTGCCGCTGAACGCATCGCGGAATTGCTGCGCTCGGAAAACATCATCCAGCCACCGTCGACCGGACTGGTCGCTTTGCCAGCGCGAGTCAAAGGAGAACTTGAACTGCGCGACGTGCGTTTTTCCTACCCGTCGCGTCCGCAAAGCTACGCCGTCGATGGCTTGAATCTGACGGTGAGGGCAGGCGAAACCCTAGCATTGGTGGGGCCGTCCGGCGCCGGTAAGTCCACGGTTTACGACTTGTTGCTGCGCTTCTACGATCCACGCGAGGGGCAGATTCTCCTCGATGGCGTGCCCCTGACCAGCCTTGACCCGCTGGATCTGCGCCGCTGTTTCGCCCTGGTCTCGCAAACCCCTGCATTGTTCTTCGGCAGTGTGGAGGACAACATCCGCTACGGCTGCCCGACGGCCACGCTTGAACAGGTCAAGGAAGCTGCGCGAATTGCCCACGCCCACGACTTCATCGAACAAATGCCGGACGGCTATCAGACTCATCTCGGCGACGGCGGCCTCGGGTTGTCCGGCGGTCAGCGCCAACGTCTGGCCATTGCCCGCGCCTTGCTGGTAGACGCGCCGATCCTGCTCTTGGACGAAGCTACCAGCGCCCTCGACGCACAGAGCGAGCATCTGATCCAGCAGGCCCTGCCAACGCTGATGGAAAACCGCACCACGTTGGTCATCGCGCACCGACTGGCCACGGTGAAGAACGCTGACCGCATTGCAGTGATGGATCAAGGCAAGCTGGTAGCGGTGGGGACACATCAGCAATTGATCGCCAGCAATCCGCTGTACGCACGGCTGGCGGCGTTGCAGTTTAATGATGGTTATGAGGCGACTAAACAGAACTGATGCATGGCGCCAACATCGGGCATCATTACGAACTGCATGATTTCAGGATGAGGATATGAGTCGTTATCAGCCGCCGCTGACCTTGACTGCACGAATGATTACGCTGATCGCCGAAATCAGCGAACAGATAGGTCAGCTCTTGGCTGTGGACGATAGTCGGCAGACGCCTCAGCTGCGTCGAAGCAATCGAATCCGTACGATTCAGGCTTCGCTGGCTATCGAAAACAATACATTGAGTGTTGAACAGGTCACTGCGGTCATTGCCGGGCGTCGAGTCCTGGGGTTGCCCAAGGATATACAGGAAGTTCACAACGCTTTTGCGGCGTATGAGTCGATGCCGACCTGGAATCCGGGCAGCAAGCCTGATCTGTTGCGAGCCCATGAGTTATTGATGCACGGTTTGATAAAAGATAGTGGGCAATTACGCCGTACGGGCGTTGGCATCTATCGAGGCGATCAGTTGGTGCATATGGCGCCCCCCCCGGGCCGGATTACGCATCTGGTCGATGACCTCTTGGCATGGCTTGGCTCATCTGATTGGCATCCGTTGATCATCAGTTGTGTCTTCCATTACGAATTCGAGTTTATTCATCCTTTCGCGGATGGAAATGGGAGGATGGGGCGTCTCTGGCAAACTCTGATTCTCAGTCAGTGGCGACCGGTACTTGCCTACTTGCCAGTTGAG
Organism: Pseudomonas sp. Sample_21; assembly: GCF_004307525.1. NCBI lineage: Bacteria > Pseudomonadati > Pseudomonadota > Gammaproteobacteria > Pseudomonadales > Pseudomonadaceae > Pseudomonas > Pseudomonas sp. Sample_21. The sequence goes on from NZ_RCNZ01000105.1 coordinate 14,725, forward strand.
GCGGTTATCCGGGATCAACAGGACGCCTATTACGCTGCGCTCTCGACGGCGGACCGGATGGCAGAATCGACGCCGTTTGTTGAATTCATGCTCCACGCGTTGAGTCTTGCACTGCGCGAAGCCGTCGAAAGCGAGTCTTTGACCGACCCAGTAACCGACCCAGTTACCGACCCAGTAAAGAGGCTTTTGCTAACGTTGCAAAACCGGGCGCTGAAAACCAGTGAGCTAATGGGCGAATTGGGTCTTACACATAAGGCGACATTTAGATCCAACTACCTTAAACCGGCACTGGCAGCGGGATTGGTCGAAATGACGGATCCTCAAAGTCCGAACAGTCCCGTTCAGAAATACCTGCTCACAGAGGAGGGCAAGCTCAAGGTCGTGCAGGCGAAAAGATAGATCTGCTGCGCTAAAAAAATGCCCGCATTGCAGTGCGGGCATTTTTGTTGAGCCAGATCAAAAGATCGCTGTCTTCGGTGGCTTCTACGTAACCGGCATTACCCGTTACTGATCATCAAAATACCGCTCATGCCAATCCACCAGCGGTTGCGGCGAGTTGAGCTTTTGCCCGTAGATCACCGAGTAGGACAACACGTTCTGCACGTATTGACGGGTTTCGTCGAACGGGATGCTTTCCACCCAGACGTCGAAACTCAGGTGATCAGCGCCGCGCAGCCACTGACGCACGCGGCCCGGCCCGGCGTTGTAAGCGGCGGAGGCGAGTACGCGGTTGCCGTTGAACTGGCTGTGAACCTGGCTGAGATAAGCGGCGCCGAGCTGGATGTTCTTGTCTGGATTGAGCACTTGCTGGGGCGAGGCCAGTGGAATGCTGAACTTGCGCGCGGTTTCCTTGGCCGTGCCGGGCATCAATTGCATCAGGCCGCTGGCGCCGACGCTGGAGCGCGCGTCGTCCATGAAGGCGCTTTCCTGGCGGGTGATGGCGAACACCCAGCTCGAATGCAGGCCGCGCACCTTGGCCTCACGCACGAGGGTATCGCGGTGCGCCATCGGGAAGCGGATGTCCAGATCGTCCCAGTACTGCGCCTGACTGATGGTGCGGATCGCCGGGAAGTACCATTTCAGGTCGTAGGCCAGTTTGGCCTGGGCGACCATTTCATCGCGGTTGAAATGACGGCTGACGTGATACCACTCGCGACGCCCATCGACGATCTGCCCGCGTGCATGAAACTCCAGCGCGCGACGTACGCCGGGGGTGTTGCGAACCTTGTTGATCAGCGCCTGGCTGAGCACCAGCGGTTTGTTGTTCAGCGAGTAAGGCGATTGTGAACGGTCTGCGGCGAGGAAGCCGTAGAAGTCTCGTTCCCGCGCCAGATTCTTGTACAGGGTCAGCGCTTGCGGGTTTTGTGGCTCGGCCAGTTCCAGGCTGCGCGCCTGCCAGTAGCGCCAACGGTTGGTGGTGGCCAGGTCTTGCGGCAGACGTTTGGTCAATTCGTAGGCATCGTTCCAGCGTGCCAGACGCAGCAGCAGGCGCAGGCGCCATTCCGAGACGGTGTTGTCGCGCAGCTCCGGATCGTATTTGCTCATGACATCCAGCGCGCGGCTGTCGAAGCGGCGCGCAAGGGTCAGGCCGATCTCGCGAGCAATCGCGACTTTTTCATCACGAGAGAAATGCATGCTGCTGGCGTAACCGTCGAGCAAAGCCATGGCCTTGTCCGGATCCTGCCGAGCGAGGCGGCGCAGGCCGAGGCTGACGACGTCTGACATCGGCTCGTCGGCCGGGGTGAAGCGCGACGGCTGGTTGAGCAGTTCGGGTTTCTGCGCCACGTCGACCAGCAAGCGACCGCGCGGGGCGAGGGTGGTCAGGCCGTTGATCAGGCTGTTGGCCAGCGGATAGTTGCGTGCCTGCGCGGCAAGTTTGGTGCGCTCCCAGCGTTTCTGCTCGGTGAGTTGGCCATCGGCGGCCCAGATGCCGAACAACGCGTCACACGCAGCCGGTTGCGATTTGCCGGTCAGCCAGAGTTTTTCCGCACTGGCATACCCTTCGGCTTTCTTGTCGTGGCTGATCTGGTACTGCGCGTTGAGGCAGTCCAGTTCGGTGAAATTCAGCTTCGGATCGTAATACTTGACGAACGTCGCCCAGTCGCCACGGTCGGCGAGCCAGCGCAACCAGCGCAGTTTCATCCAATTGGCCTGCGGCAAATCACCGTGTTCGGCGAGGAATTTTTCGATCTCGGCGTTGCTCGCCGTCTTCAGGCGCGCGGTCAGTTCGTCGTAGGCCAGATACGGTTCCAGCGGATAATCGGCCAGAGCCTGGCTGTAACGGAAATACGGGCCGGTATCACCCTTGGCCAAGGCGCGCTTGGCTTCATCGTAAAACTGGCGTTGGGTGGACAGGTCCACCGCCTGGACGGATTGAGCGGCAGTGGCGGTAAGAAACAAGCAGGACAAAACACTGAAAAGGCGACTGCGCATGAGACATCCGGGCAGAGAAATCATGACAAGTGCCGATCGAAATCCGCACTGAATTGCCTGTAGCTTAGCCTTTTGCCAGCAAGCGGCGAAAGCTTTGCGAGCCTCGCTGCACAAGTTCGCAACAAATGTTGTGCAGAGTGCTTCGACAGACAAATTGCCGGCCTGCTCAAGCCTCAAGTCAGGTAGAATGCGCGCCCGGTTTTTGGAGAAGCTCATGACCCTGCTCAAATTCAGCGATGTGTCCCTTGCGTTCGGCGCTATGCCGTTGTTGGACAAGGTGTCCTGGCAGATCGCCCGTGGTGAGCGGGTGTGCATCATCGGTCGCAACGGCACTGGCAAGTCCAGCATGATGAAGCTGGTCAAGGGCGACCAGAAGCCCGATGACGGCTCGGTGTGGCGTGCCCCCGGTCTGAAAATCGGCGAACTGCCGCAAGAATTGCCAGTTGCCGACGACCGGACGGTATTCGACGTGGTGGCTGAAGGCCTCGACGGTGTTGGCGCCTTGCTCGCCGAATACCATCACCTGAGCCAGAACATCGTCACCGACGCTGATCTGGACAAGCTGATGCATGTTCAGCACGACCTCGAAGCCCGTGATGGCTGGCGCCTGCAGACGCTGGTCGACAGCACCCTGAGCCGCCTGCAACTGCCGGCCGACAAGACCCTCGCCGAGTTGTCCGGCGGCTGGCGTCGTCGCGTGCTGCTGGCGCAGGCGCTCGTGTCCGAACCGGACCTGCTGCTGCTCGACGAACCGACCAACCACCTGGACATCGGTGCGATTGCCTGGCTCGAAGAAGCGCTGAAAGATTTCCAGGGCGCCGTGCTGTTCATCACGCACGACCGTTCCTTCCTGCAAAACCTCGCCACGCGCATCCTCGAACTGGATCGCGGCGGCCTGATCGACTGGAACGGCGACTACGCCAGTTTCCTCGTGCACAAAGAAGCCGCGCTGGCCGCTGAAGAAACTGCCAACGCGCTGTTCGACAAGCGTCTGGCTCAGGAAGAGGTGTGGATCCGTCAGGGCATCAAGGCCCGCCGCACTCGTAACGAAGGTCGCGTGCGCGCTCTGAAAGCCCTGCGCGTTGAGCGCAGTGAGCGTCGCGAGCGTACCGGCAAGGCCAACATCCAGCTGGAAACCGCGGACAAATCGGGCAAGCAGGTGATGGTCCTCGAGAACGTGAGCTTCGCGCATCCGGGCGGGCCGTTCCTGATCAAGGATTTCTCCATGGTCCTGCAGCGCGGCGACCGTATCGGTCTGCTCGGCGCCAACGGTACCGGCAAGACCACACTGTTGAAACTGATGCTCAGCGGTCTGCAACCGACCAGCGGCAAAGTGGAAGAGGGCACGCGTATCGACGTCGCCTACTTCGACCAGTTGCGCCATCAGCTGGATCTGGAAAAAACCGTGATCGACAACGTCGCCGAAGGTCGCGACTTCATCGACATCGACGGGCAGAGCCGCCATGTGCTGAGCTATCTCGGCGACTTCCTGTTCAGCCCGCAGCGTGCACGCACGCCGGTCAAGGCGTTGTCCGGTGGCGAGCGTGCGCGTCTGTTGCTGGCGAAGCTGTTCAGCAAGCCGGCGAACCTGCTGGTACTCGACGAACCGACCAACGACCTCGATGTGGAAACCCTCGAGCTGCTCGAAGAAGTGCTGCTGACCTTCAACGGCACCGTGCTGATGGTCAGCCACGACCGGGCATTCCTCGATAACGTGGTGACCAGCACCCTGGTCTTCGAAGGTGAAGGCAAGGTTCGTGAATATGTCGGCGGCTATCAGGACTGGATCCGTCAGGGCGGCTCGCCGCGTCTGTTGGGCGTGACTGAAAGCAAGTCGGGCAAGGCTGACCTGAACTCGGCGGTGGTTACCGCTGAGCCGGCTCCGGTGGCTGCGCCTGCCGCTGCTGCTCCGGTTGCCAAGAAGAAACTGAGCTACAAGTTGCAGCGCGAGCTGGAAGCCTTGCCGGGCGACATCGACGCCAAGGAGCAGCAGATCGCCGCGGTTGAAGCGGAAATGGCTGAAGCCGGTTTCTACCAGCGTCCGCCGGCGGAAACGGCCAAAGTGATTGCTTCGCTGGAGCAATTGCAGGCCGAGCTGGATGCGTTGGTGGAGCGTTGGGCCGAGCTGGATGCCTGATTGCTGCTGATGTGAAAAAGCCCGGCGCTCAGTGATGAGCGCCGGGCTTTTCATATGTAACGCGATCTGCAGGCTGGAACAGGTCACCTGTGGGAGCGAGCCAGATCAGCGTTTGACCAGGTGCACCGCCAGTACATCGCATGGCGCACCGTGCAGCACATCATTCGCGGTCGAGCCGAGCAGCAGTGCCAGGCCATGACGGCCGTGACTGCCGACCACGATCAGATCGCACGCTTGTTCCTTGGCAAAATGATGGATTTCCTGGCGGGGCTGGCCGTAGGTCAGATGGCAATTGGCGCCTTCAAGCTCTGGATATTTCGATTTGAGTTTTTCAAGACGCTCCTTGGCCTGATCGAACTGCTGTTGTTGCAGTTGTGACAGGTCCATCGGCACGTCGCCACCGAAGGCCATGGCCATTGGTTCAACGATATGCACCAGCGACAACTTGGCAGCGTTGCTCACCGACAGCTCGCGGGCGCGGTGGATCACAGGGTCGCACTCTTCGGTCAGATCTACGGCGACCAGTATGTGGTGGTAGGGCATGAGGTGCTCCTCCTGAGGGTTCGATATTGGTAAGTATGGCTGGTTTCAAGCGCATTGGTTCGCAAGTGACACAATGGGCTCATCAAAAATCGGGAGTACAGATATGACGGTCTGGCTGGTGGTGTCAATCCTGCTGGTAGTTTTAAGTCCACTGGCATGGTTGCGCCCATCGCGCACGCAGAGCGGGCGCATGGCCTTGCGCATGGAGGCGCGACGCATCGGCCTGGCGATGCAGCTGGCGCCGCAGGAGTGGCCGCACTGGCTGCTGCCGGAGCCGCCGAATCCCTGCGCCCAGTACCACCGACCCCGACGTGGCAGTCAACCGGCGTGCTGGACCTATTGGCAGAAAACCCCGGGCGTGTGGGTCAATCAATGGCAGGAAGTCTGCGATGACCGGACCCTGCTCGATTATTTCGAAAAATTGCCGGGGAATGTTTTCAAGATCGAAGCGGACAAGCAGATGATCGCCTTGTACTGGGGCGAGAAGGGCGAGGCGACGGTTCTGCAGGATATCGACGCGACGCTGAAAGCGCTGGCGTGAAACGGCGACTTTTCTCACTGCAACGGTGTGGAAGGTCTGGCAGACGAGCAATAAAAAGCCCGACATGATTCGTCGGGCGGGTTGGCCAGGCAGGCCGGTAATCTTTTTTTGCGGCAGGCGCTTCGATCGCCCCGGCAAATTTCCTCGCAGTCCCCCCAGCGTAGCCTTCTGAACAGGGCTCGGCGGAAATTAGGGCGACTTTTCTAACTATTGATTCTATGAATGGCTCAACATCGAGACGGGTGTTGCTGCTCATCATGGTGCAGAAATGACTGCAAAGTCGCATTTCAGCCCGAATTTAGGGCGATTGACAATTGTCAGAAATTCCGTGAAGGTGACGTACCCGAATCAAACGGGCGTATGAATTGAGCGTTTGTCTTACAGACTGCTCCTACAGAATCCCGACTATCGCGTTGGCGGGTGTGCCAGGCGGACGGTGTCAGTATCGACGAGCAAAGCGTCCTTCTGAGCCATAAGCCTGCGTCCGACGTGTACTGTTCAGCTTCCATATCGTGGAGATCAGTTGATGATTTACGAAGGTAAAGCCATCACGGTTAAAGCTCTTGAAAGTGGCATCGTCGAATTGAAATTCGACCTCAAGGGTGAGTCCGTCAACAAGTTCAACCGTCTAACCCTGAACGAACTGCGTCAGGCCGTAGACACCATCAAGGCAGATGCTTCGATCAAGGGCGTGATCGTCAGCAGCGGCAAGGACGTATTCATCGTCGGCGCCGACATCACCGAATTTGTCGACAACTTCAAGCTGCCGGATGCCGAGCTGGTTGCTGGCAATCTCGAAGCCAACAAGATCTTCAGCGATTTCGAAGACCTCAACGTGCCAACCGTCGCGGCCATCAACGGCATCGCCCTCGGTGGCGGTCTGGAAATGTGCTTGGCGGCTGACTATCGCGTCATGTCCACCAAGGCCAAGATTGGTCTGCCGGAAGTCAAACTGGGCATCTACCCGGGCTTCGGCGGTACCGTACGTCTGCCGCGTCTGATCGGTGTCGACAATGCCATCGAGTGGATTGCCGCCGGCAAGGAAAACCGTCCTGAAGACGCCCTGAAAGTCAGCGCCGTCGACGCCGTGGTTGCTCCAGAGAAGCTGCAGGAAGCTGCCCTTGAGCTTATCAAGCGCGCCATCTCCGGCGAGTTCGATCACAAGGCCAAGCGTCAGCCGAAACTTGAAAAACTCAAGTTGAACGCCATTGAACAAATGATGGCTTTCGAAACCGCCAAAGGTTTCGTGGCTGGCCAGGCCGGCCCGAACTACCCGGCGCCGGTTGAAGCGATCAAGACCATCCAGAAAGCCGCGAACTTCGGTCGCGACAAGGCACTGGAAGTGGAAGCTGCAGGCTTCGTCAAACTGGCCAAGACCTCTGCTGCGCAGAGCCTGATCGGCCTGTTCCTGAACGATCAGGCACTGAAGAAGAAGGCCAAGGCCTACGACGAAATCGCCAAAGACGTGAAGCAGGCTGCCGTACTGGGCGCCGGCATCATGGGTGGCGGTATCGCTTATCAGTCGGCCTCCAAAGGCACGCCGATCCTGATGAAGGACATCAACGAGCACGGTATCGAGCAGGGTCTGGCCGAAGCCGCCAAGCTGCTGGTCGGCCGCGTTGACAAGGGTCGCATGACCGCGGCGAAGATGGCTGAAGTGCTCAACGGCATTCGTCCGACGCTGTCGTACGGCGACTTCGGTCACGTCGATCTGGTCGTCGAAGCTGTGGTCGAGAATCCGAAGGTCAAGCAAGCGGTGCTGGCTGAAGTCGAAGACAAGGTCAAAGAGGACACCATCCTCGCGTCCAACACCTCGACCATTTCCATCAGCCTGCTGGCCAAAGCCCTCAAGCGTCCGGAAAACTTCGTCGGCATGCACTTCTTCAACCCGGTGCACATGATGCCGCTGGTGGAAGTGATCCGTGGCGAGAAGTCCAGTGAACTGGCCATCGCCACTACCGTTGCCTACGCGAAGAAAATGGGCAAGAACCCGATTGTCGTCAATGACTGCCCGGGCTTTTTGGTCAACCGCGTGCTGTTCCCTTACTTCGGCGGTTTCGCCAAGCTGGTCAGTGCCGGTGTCGACTTCGTCCGTATCGACAAGGTTATGGAAAAATTCGGCTGGCCAATGGGCCCTGCGTACCTGATGGACGTGGTCGGCATTGACACCGGTCACCACGGTCGCGACGTTATGGCTGAAGGTTTCCCGGATCGCATGAAGGATGACCGTCGTTCGGCCATCGACGTGCTGTACGAAGCCAAGCGCCTGGGCCAGAAGAACGGCAAGGGCTTCTACGCCTACGAGGCCGACAAGAAAGGCAAGCAGAAGAAAGTCGCCGATCCGTCGGTACTCGAAGTGCTCAAGCCGATCGTTTACGAGCAGCGCGAAGTCACTGACGAAGACATCATCAACTGGATGATGATCCCGCTGTGCCTGGAAACCGTGCGTTGCCTGGAAGACGGCATCGTTGAAACCGCCGCCGAAGCCGACATGGGTCTGGTCTACGGTATCGGTTTCCCTCCATTCCGTGGCGGTGCGCTGCGCTACATCGATTCGATCGGTGTTGCCGAGTTCGTTGCCCTGGCTGACCAGTACGCTGATTTGGGCGCGCTGTACCACCCGACCGCGAAGCTGCGCGAAATGGCCAAGAACGGCCAGAGCTTCTTCGGTTAAGCGCCCCCAACTAGAGTGAGAGTGAACTTATGAGCTTGAATCCTAGAGACGTCGTGATTGTCGACTTCGGTCGTACTCCGATGGGCCGCTCCAAGGGCGGCATGCACCGCAACACCCGCGCCGAAGATATGTCGGCGCACCTGATCAGCAAACTGCTGGAACGCAACAGCAAGGTCGACCCGGCGGAAGTCGAGGACGTGATCTGGGGCTGCGTCAACCAGACCCTGGAGCAGGGCTGGAACATCGCGCGCATGGCGTCGCTGATGACCCAGATCCCGCACACTTCTGCTGGCCAGACCGTCAGTCGCCTGTGCGGTTCGTCGATGAGCGCGCTGCACACCGCTGCGCAAGCGATCATGACCGGCAACGGTGACGTGTTCGTGGTCGGCGGCGTCGAGCACATGGGGCACGTGAGCATGATGCACGGTGTCGATCCGAACCCGCACATGTCGCTGTACGCGGCGAAAGCCTCGGGCATGATGGGCCTGACCGCTGAAATGCTTGGCAAGATGCACGGCATCACTCGTGAGCAGCAGGATGCCTTTGGCGTGCGTTCCCACCAGTTGGCCCACAAGGCGACCGTGGAAGGCAAGTTCAAAGACGAAATCATCCCGATGCAGGGTTACGACGAAAACGGTTTCCTGAAACTGTACGACTACGACGAAACCATTCGTCCGGAAACCACCCTGGAAAGTCTGGCGGCGCTCAAGCCGGCATTTAATCCGAAGGGCGGCACCGTGACTGCCGGTACTTCGTCGCAGATCACTGACGGTGCTTCGTGCATGATCGTGATGTCGGCGCAGCGTGCCCAGGACCTGGGTATCCAGCCTATGGCGGTGATCCGTTCGATGGCAGTGGCAGGTGTGGATCCGGCAATCATGGGATATGGTCCAGTGCCTGCGACACAAAAAGCCCTGAAGCGTGCGGGCCTTGGCATCAATGATATCGACTTCTTCGAGCTCAACGAAGCTTTCGCCGCACAGGCCTTGCCAGTGCTGAAAGATCTGAAAGTGCTCGACAAGATGAACGAGAAGGTTAACCTGCACGGCGGCGCGATCGCCCTGGGTCACCCGTTCGGTTGCTCCGGTGCACGTATTTCCGGCACCCTGTTGAACGTGATGAAGCAGAATAGCGGCACCTTCGGGGTTGCCACTATGTGCATTGGTCTCGGCCAAGGCATCTCCACCGTCTTCGAACGCGTTTAAGCGTCTCGTCGATGGAAGCCGGGGCCCAGTGCCCCGGTTTTTGTTTTTGGGTTTTTTATTTATTTTTGAAAAGATTTCAGTGAGGGCCGAAGCATGCCGATACAACCTGGGCTCTACCAACATTACAAGGGTCCGCAATACCGTGTATTCAGTATTGCGCGCCATTCCGAAACCGAAGAAGAAGTGGTCTTTTACCAAGCCCTGTATGGCGATTACGGCTTTTGGGTGCGCCCGTTGAGCATGTTCGTCGAGTCGGTCGAGGTTGACGGCGAGCAGGTGCCGCGCTTTGCTTTGGTGCAAGCCGAACCGAGCCTTTTTGACAAGGTTTGAGGCGACTGCGCAGACAACCCTGCGCTTGACCTCACCTTGTATCAACTATATATAGCGGTGCCGCGTCAGGCGCCAACCGCCTTTCACTTCTAGAATTCAGGAATTTTCTGATCCATGGGCAAATCGCTGGTCATTGTGGAATCCCCGGCTAAGGCCAAGACCATCAACAAGTATCTGGGTAACCAATACGTGGTGAAGTCGAGTATCGGCCATATCCGAGACCTGCCCACCAGCGGTTCGGCTAGCGCCAGCAAAGAGCCAGCCGCCAAGCGCGGCAAGGCTGCTGCGGGCGAAGGTCCGGTGCTCTCGCCGAAAGAGAAAGCGCGCAAGCAGCTGGTCTCGCGCATGGGCGTCGATCCCGAACACGGCTGGAAAGCCCAGTACGAGATCCTCCCGGGCAAAGAAAAGGTCATCGAAGAGCTGCGCCGGCTCGCCAAGGATGCTGACACCATCTATCTCGCAACCGACTTGGATCGCGAGGGGGAAGCCATTGCCTGGCACCTGCGCGAAGCCATCGGTGGTGATGACAGCCGTTACAAGCGCGTGGTGTTCAACGAGATCACCAAGAAGGCGATTCAGGAAGCCTTCTCCGAGCCGGGCGAGCTGGACATTGATCGTGTCAACGCTCAGCAGGCGCGTCGTTTCCTCGACCGCGTCGTCGGCTACATGGTCTCGCCGCTGCTGTGGGCCAAGATCGCCCGTGGTCTGTCCGCCGGTCGCGTGCAATCGGTTGCCGTGAAACTGGTGGTCGAGCGTGAGCGCGAAATCCGTGCGTTCAATCCCGAAGAATACTGGGAAGTGCATGCCGATCTCGGCACTGCCAAAGGCTCGACCGTGCGTTTCGAAGTGGCTCGCGAAAAAGGCGAAGCCTTCAAGCCGCTGAACGAAGCCCAGGCCATGGCTGCGTTGGAAAAGCTCAAGTCCTCCAGCTACAGCATCGTCAAGCGCGAAGACAAACCGACCAGCAGCAAGCCGTCGGCGCCGTTCATCACGTCGACCTTGCAGCAGGCTGCGAGCAACCGCCTTGGTTTCGGCGTGAAGAAAACCATGATGATGGCCCAGCGTCTTTACGAAGCCGGCTACATCACTTACATGCGTACCGACTCGACCAATCTCTCGGCCGACGCCGTGGCGATGGCGCGCACTTACATCGAGGACGAATTCGGCAAGAAGTACCTGCCGGAAACGCCGAACGTCTACAGCAGCAAGGAAGGCGCGCAAGAGGCTCACGAAGCGATTCGTCCGTCCGACGCTAACACCACGCCGAGCAAGCTGGCGGGTATGGAGCGTGATGCCGAGCGTCTGTACGAGCTGATCTGGCGCCAGTTCCTCGCCTGCCAGATGCTGCCGGCGCAGTACCTGTCGACCACCGTCAGCGTCGGCGCTGGCGACTTCGAACTGCGCGCCAAGGGCCGTATCCTCAAGTTCGACGGTTACACCCGGGTGATGCCGCAGATTGCCAAGCCTGGCGATGATGACGTGCTGCCGGACATGGCCCAGGGCGATGTGATGAAGCTGATCAAGCTCGATCCGTCGCAGCATTTCACCAAGCCACCGGCGCGTTACTCCGAGGCCAGTCTGGTCAAGGAAATGGAAAAGCGCGGCATCGGTCGTCCTTCGACCTACGCTGCGATCATTTCGACCATTCAGGATCGCGGTTATGTGACCCTGCACAACCGTCGTTTCTACTCGGAAAAGATGGGCGACATCGTCACCGAACGTCTGTCCGAGAGCTTCTCCAATCTCATGGACTACGGCTTCACCGCGGGCATGGAAGAGAACCTCGATGACGTGGCGCAGGGCGAACGCGACTGGAAAAACGTGCTCGACGAGTTCTACGGCGACTTCAAGAAGAAACTCGAAGTTGCGGAAAACCCGGACAGCGGCATGCGCGCCAACCAGCCGGTCATGACTGACATTCCGTGCACCACCTGCGGTCGTCCGATGCAGATTCGTACCGCATCGACTGGCGTGTTCCTCGGCTGCTCGGGCTACAGCCTGCCGCCGAAGGAGCGCTGCAAGGCCACTGTCAACCTGGTGCCGGGCGATGAAATCGCAGCGGACGACGAGGGCGAATCGGAATCGCTGGTACTGCGCGGCAAGCATCGCTGCCCGATCTGCAGCACGGCGATGGACGCCTACCTGCTGGACGAAAAGCGCAAGCTGCACATCTGCGGCAACAACCCGGATTGCGCCGGTTACGAAATTGAAGAAGGCAGCTATCGCATCAAGGGCTATGAAGGTCCGAGTCTGGAATGCGATAAGTGCGGCAGTGAGATGCAGCTCAAGACGGGCCGTTTCGGCAAGTTCTTCGGTTGCACCAACCCGGAGTGCAAGAACACCCGCAAACTGCTGAAAAGCGGTGATGCAGCGCCGCCGAAGATGGATCCGGTGAAGATGCCTGAGCTGAAATGCGAAAAGGTCAACGACACCTACATCCTGCGCGATGGTGCGTCCGGTCTGTTCCTGGCCGCCAGTCAGTTCCCGAAAAACCGCGAGACCCGCGCTCCGTTGGTGATCGAGATTCTGCCGCACAAGGACGAGATCGATCCGAAGTACCACTTCCTGTGCGAGGCTCCGCAAAAGGATCCTGACGGTCTGCCAGCGGTCATCCGCTACAGCCGCAAGACCAAGGAGCAATACGTACAGACAGAAGTCGATGGCAAACCGACAGGCTGGAAGGCGTATTACGACGGTGGCAAGTGGACTGTTGAAGACAAGCGCAGCGCAAAGGCCAAGGCTGAGTAAGCGCTAGTCTGAACAGCGAAAAGGCCGCATGAAACCTTGGGGGTTTCATGCGGCCTTTTTGTTTTGTGCTTGCGCTGGCATTGGTTGATCCATGACACTGCCGGGCCTGTGTGAAGCAATTATTTCGTTGTGGAGGCTGCCGTCATGGCCCACGAACTCTATACCCGCACCAACCAGAAGATCTATTTCGCTGGGCTGTCACTCGAAGCTCTGGCTCGTGCTGAAGAAGGGCGGGCGATGAATTCTCTGGCGCTGATCCAGGCCGGGCGTGAGTCGGCGTTGTTCCACCTATACGGCGCGCTGCTGGGCTTGTGTCATGAGATCGCTGGCTTTTATCGTCTGCCGCAGGCCAATTCGCCGAGGGCGGAGGAGTTGCTGAGGCGCGAAGTGCTGGAATCGATAGCGATCCCGGAGCTGGCGGAAATGGTCGAGCTGGCCGGTAATCCGGAAACCTGGCTGGCGAAACTGCTGGCGGCGCACGCAGCACTGTTTCAGCCACCGAGGGCGCCACGCAAGCCGAAAGGCGACGTGACGCAGCCGCTGATCCAAGCGATTAATCTTGATGAAGAAGAGTCGCCACAAGAGCTCAGTCGAGATGAGCTGGAGAGCTGGCGGCAGAACCTCAAGGGCCTGGCCCTGCGTTTCCGGGAAGGCTTGAACGAGTGCTGAGGTAGTTTGGCGCAGTGGCAATCTGAAACATGCTGCTGGTCAAGATCCTGAGCGAAGCTCGAATGATGTCTATATAATCGCTGCCTTTCGTGGAGAACAGACCTATATGCCAACGTCCTTTCTAGAAATTGTCGAGTTACCAGACGGCCGAATCGAACTGCGCAGGGCTGAGGACGAAGGTTCTCTGGTGACGCTGGATTTCTCCGAGGATGCCAAAGCGTTCCTGCAGGGCCAGCACGTTGAAATCGCCAAAGCGATGTTGAGCGTTGGCGTGCAGATGGCGGGTCGTATGGTTGAAGGCGAGTTTGATAAGGAAGAGGGGCCGCGGGTTCTTCATTGATTCACGCTTTGGCCTTTTCTCGGTCGCTTGCGCTTCAGATCGGCTTCTCTGTCCCTGGAGAAGCCCTGCGCTTCACACAGCGCGCATTACCATCAATCAACCCAAACGAATGTTCAGGCTCTGCGCTTCGCCCGTACGCGCGGCGCTGATCAGTTGTTGCCGCGAATTGGCATTCAACGGGTTTAGCCATGTCACCACGGTGTGGCTGCGACCCAGTCGCAACGCTTCGCACGCCAGTTGCTGAGCACTTTGAGTGCCGCGCGGTTGCAGCAGAAGAATGCGTTCGCGATTCAGGCCGGCATCGCGCAGCCAGGTTTGCGTCAGACTGGCGGGTGGGGCGATCAGCGTCAGCCAGCGAGCATCCTGATCCTCGCTGAGCTCACGCAGGATCGGGGCGAGCAGGTTCAGGCAGTTCCCGGCCGCACCGCGCAGTGATAGCTCACTGAAGGCGTCAGGTTTGGCGTTCCAGTCACGCTCGACCACGTCTTTGAGGATCGGCGCTAGCGGCTGCGCCAGAAACGCTTCAAACAAAGGCAGTTGTGTTTGCTGAGGTGTGTGTGGGAACTGCATGGAGCCTCCTTTAGCGGCGAATGACGCCGACACTCAAGCCTTCGATCACCAGTTCCTGATCTTTCAGGTCGACTTCGATAGGGGCGAACTCGGGGTTTTCAGCGATCAGCCAGACCTTGCTGCCTTCACGCTTGAAGCGTTTGACCGTCACTTCGTCGCCGATACGCGCAACCACAACCTGGCCGTTACGCGCTTCGCGGGTGGTATGTACTGCCAGCAGGTCGCCGTCGAAGATGCCGATATCCTTCATGCTCATGCCGTGCACACGCAACAGGTAGTCGGCGCGAGGATGGAAGAAGGTCGGGTTGATGTTGCAGGATTCTTCGATGTGCTGCTGGGCGAGGATCGGCGCGCCGGCAGCCACTCGGCCAATGATCGGCAGGGTGGAATCATCGGCCTTGGCTTCGAAGCCGGGAATACGGATGCCGCGAGAAGCACCTGGGGTCATCTCGATCGCGCCCTTGCGGGCGAGGGCCTTGAGATGTTCTTCCGCCGCATTTGGCGATTTGAAACCCAGTTCCTGAGCGATTTCCGCACGGGTGGGCGGATAGCCGTTGTCTTCGAGGCAACGTTTGATGAAGGCCAGAATCTCGGCTTGGCGTGGCGTCAGCTTTAGCATATTGATCGCTCTGTCTTTTTATACAGTGACTGGGATTATATACAGTGAAGCAGTCTTGGCAATGGGCGTTTTTTTGCCGCCCGCCGAGCGGTCGCGAAGGGCGCTTATTAATGCTGGCGCCTTGTGTGGTTAAATAGCTGACCGACCATTCCCAAAACGAACCGGCAGGCTTGACAAGGCACAGGCTGAAACGTATGTTTCAAACAAGTGTTTGTCAGGCGGAGTAGCCATGGCCCAGTCGGAAACCGTTGAACGCATTCTTGATGCTGCCGAGCAGTTGTTCGCGGAGAAAGGATTCGCTGAAACTTCATTGCGTTTGATCACCAGCAAGGCTGGCGTCAATCTGGCTGCGGTGAATTATCACTTCGGCTCGAAAAAGGCGTTGATTCAAGCTGTGTTCTCGCGCTTCCTCGGTCCGTTCTGCGTGAGCCTCGATAAAGAGCTGGAGCGCCGTCAGGCCAAGCCTGAGAACAAGCCGACCCTCGAAGAGTTGCTGGAAATTCTCGTCGAGCAGGCGCTCGTCGTGCAGCCCCGCAGCGGTAACGATCTGTCGATCTTCATGCGTTTGCTCGGCCTCGCGTTCAGCCAGAGCCAGGGCCACTTGCGGCGTTATCTGGAAGACATGTACGGCAAGGTGTTTCGCCGCTACATGCTGCTGGTCAATGAAGCGGCGCCACGCATTCCGCCGATCGAACTGTTCTGGCGCGTGCACTTCATGCTTGGCGCCGCTGCGTTCAGCATGTCCGGGATCAAGGCCTTGCGCGCGATTGCCGAGACCGATTTCGGCGTCAATACCTCCATCGAACAAGTGATGCGCCTGATGGTGCCGTTCCTCGCTGCCGGCATGCGCGCCGAAACCGGCGTCACCGATACAGCCATGGCCAGCGCGCAATTGCGTCCGCGCAGCAAATCCATGCCGGTCGCCGCCAAGGTTTGACCGCGCACGGGTGGGCGCGGCAGCTGGTATCCGCTAAGCTAGCCGGCCATGCCGACTCTCGTACTGAACCCGATCTGCATGAATTCTGCTGACCGTCCGGGCATTGCCCACGGTAGCGATTGCGCGCAGATCGGGTTTTTCGTTTTCAAGGAATCTCTATGACTGCTGGCCTGCAAGGCTCGTTGATGGTGGACGTCGCCGGTACCTGGCTGACGGCCGAAGATCGCCAATTGTTGCGTCAGCCCGAAGTGGGCGGCCTGATCATTTTCGCCCGCAACATCGAGCATCCACGCCAGGTACGCGAACTGAGCGCCGCGATCCGCGCGATTCGCCCGGATCTGCTGCTGGCGGTGGATCAAGAGGGCGGGCGCGTGCAGCGTCTGCGTCAGGGTTTCGTCCGTCTGCCAGCGATGCGCGCCATCGCCGATAACCCGAATGCAGAGTATCTCGCCGAGCAATGCGGCTGGATTATGGCCACCGAAGTGCTGGCGGTCGGGCTCGATCTGAGTTTCGCCCCTGTATTGGACCTGGACTATCAGCGCAGCGCTGTGGTCGGTACCCGTTCCTTCGAAGGCGATCCCGAGCGCGCAGCCTTGCTCGCTGGTGCATTCATTCGCGGCATGAACAGCGCCGGCATGGCCGCCACTGGCAAACATTTCCCGGGCCACGGCTGGGCCGAAGCAGACTCCCACGTGGCGATTCCGAACGACGAGCGCAGTCTCGACGAAATCCGCGCCAATGATCTGGTGCCCTTCGCCCGTTTGAGCAAGCAGCTGGCCGCCGTCATGCCGGCCCACGTCATCTATCCGCAAGTCGACTCGCAGCCCGCCGGTTTCTCCCGACGCTGGCTGCAGGAGATCCTGCGCGGCGAGTTGCAGTTCGACGGCGTGATCTTCAGCGATGATCTGTCGATGGCCGGCGCCCACGTGGTCGGCGACGCTGCCAGCCGCATCGAAGCCGCGCTGAGTGCCGGTTGCGACATGGGTCTGGTGTGCAACGACCGCGCGGCAGCCGAGCTGGCGTTGAGTGCCGCCCAGCGTATGAAGGTCAAGCCTTCCGCGCGCATCGCGAAGATGCGCGGGCAGGCCTTCGCCAGCACCGATTATCGTCAGGACCCGCGTTGGCTCACCGCCCTCGGCGCGCTCAAAGACGCTCAACTGATCGATTAAGGATTTCTCGTTATGACCGTTTACGCAATCATCGGTGGCACTGGCCTGACTCAGCTCGAAGGTCTGAGCATTCGCCAGTCGCTGGCAGTCGACACCCCGTACGGCGCGCCTTCGGCCGAGGTGCAGATTGGTGAGTACGCCGGCAAGGAAGTGTTGTTCCTCGCCCGTCACGGTCACCCGCATCGTTTCCCGCCGCACAAGGTCAACTACCGCGCCAACCTGTGGGCGCTGAAGCAGGCGGGTGCCGAAGCGATCATCGCCGTGAATGCAGTGGGCGGGATTCATCCGGCCATGGGCACCGGGCATTTCTGCGTGCCGCACCAGATCGTCGACTACACCAGTGGGCGCGAGCACACCTATTTCGCCGATGATCTGGAACACGTCACCCACATCGATTTCAGCTTTCCCTACAGCGAGCCGTTGCGTCAGCAACTGATTGCCGCGGTCGCCGCCGAAGGCTGCGAATACAGCGATCAAGGCGTGTACGCCTGCACCCAGGGTCCGCGTCTGGAAACGGTCGCCGAGATCGTGCGACTGGAGCGTGACGGCTGCGACATCGTCGGCATGACCGGCATGCCGGAAGCGGCGCTTGCCCGTGAGCTGGAACTGGATTACGCCTGTCTGGCGCTGGTGGTGAATCCTGCAGCCGGCAAGACCACCGAAGTCATCACCATGGCTGAAATCGAGCAGGCCCTGCACGATGGCATGGGCAAGGTGAAATCAACGTTGGCCCGAGTGCTGGCCAGCTAAGGACTGTCCATGAGCATTTTCATCGAGCGGCTCAAAGGGCTGACATGGACCCACGCATTCAGTAGCAAGGCGTTGGCCAAGGCCCGCGCTTATGCCGCCGATGACCGGGTCGAGATCCTCGAGATCGATGACAGGAAGATAGAGGCGTTCTGCGTCGGATCGCAACTTCAGGCGTATGAGCAAACCATTTACCTGTCAGAAGATCGGTTGGGATCGGTTAGCTTGCGATGCCTGTGCAGCTGTCCGGTTGCACTGGACTGCAAGCACAGCGCGGCGGTGATCTATCACCTGCTGGGCACGGGTGAGGATGCGTCTGGAAGTGACGCGCAGACCCCGTTGGGACGAGCGCTGGAGCATTGGCTTTCAACAATTCCCGTGCCGGCCAAGCCCGCTGAAGAAAGTGCGCAAACCGCAGGTACGCGTCTGTTTTACAAGCTCAAGCCGACGTCTGCGAACGGCAAGTGGCTGCTGGATATTTTCAAGGTCTACCAGCTCAAGAGCGGCGAGTTACGCGAAGTCAAACCGATGTACTCGCTCGCGGAAATGCTCATGCGCCAGCCCGGCTACCTGTCCGAGCTGGATCTGCGCATCGCCCGGCTGTTGGTCGCCATGCATTCCCATCACGCCTATTACAGCGGCTATCCGCTGGAAGGCAGCAGTGGCGCCGAATTGCTGGAAATGCTCCTGCGCACCTCGCGGCTGTTCCTCGATTTCGAAGACCTGCGAGCGCTGACACCGGGGGCGAAACGCGTGGGTCAGTTCTCTTGGGCTGAGCAGGCTGACGGCGGATTCCGCGCGCAGTGGAACAGTGCCGAAGCCGCGCAGGAAACCGTGCTGGCGCTGGAGCCGCTTTATTACCTTGATCGTGAGCAGCGCCAGGTTGGCCCGCTGTTCACTGAGCTGGAAGAAAAGCTCGCCTGCCATTTGACCCTGGCGCCAGACATTCCGGCGCGTCAGGCCATGCAGTTCAGCCATCGCATGAGCGCGGCGACCCAAATTGCGCCACCGCACAAGCTCACCGAACGGATCATCGATGACGTGCTGCCGCAGCCGCAATTGACCCTGGTCAGCGGTCGAGAACGCTCGCGCTGGGAATATGTGCTGGAGCACCGCGCCGCTCTGCTGTTTACCTACAACGGTCATCCGGCGTTGGATCGCAACCCGGAAGTGATGATCCTCAACGGCAGCGAAACCCAGCGCATTCAGCGTCAACCGGCGCTGGAAAAGAAGCTGCGCCAGAACCTGCAAAAACATGGCTTCAAGAAAGCCACGCGCAAGAGTGCAATGGATCGTCCTGGCGAGATGTTTACCTTGCCGGATGATTCCGCCTGGCTCGGGTTCATGCACGAAGGGCTGGCCACACTGCGCGCCGCAGACTGGAAAATCGAGATCAGTCCCGGTTTCCATTTCGATGTACAACCGGTTGAGCAGTGGTACGCCGAGGTCGAAGAAGAGGCCACGCATCAGTGGTTTGATCTGCAGTTGGGTATCGTCGTCAACGGCGAGCGCTACAGCTTGCTGCCGATTCTTCTGCACCTGTTGCGGACCCAGCCGCGCTTGCTCGACCCGGTCAATCTGGCGCAGCGCAGCGATGATGAAAAAATCCTGATCGAGCTCAAGCCCAGCGGTTTTGGCGAGCCGGCGGGCGCCAAGGTCGCGTTGCCGCTGAGTCGGGTCAAACCGTTGATGGCGACGCTGGGCGAGTTGTACCTGGGCGGCCATCAGGGTGATGCGCTGCGCTTGACCGCTCCAGACGCCGCGCGTCTGAGTATGCTCGATGGCGTGCCGCTGGATTGGCAGGGCGGCGAACGTCTGCGCACTTTTGCCAAGCGTCTGCAGAATTCCAGCCACGCCCAGGTTGCTGCGCCGGCCGGCCTCAATGCGCAACTGCGCCCGTATCAGCTCGAAGGCCTGAACTGGATGCAGACCCTGCGCGAGCTGGAGGTCGGCGGCATTCTGGGCGATGACATGGGCTTGGGCAAAACTTTGCAGACCCTGGCGCATCTGCTCACGGAGAAACACGCCGGGCGTCTGGACTGTCCGGCACTGGCGGTGATGCCCACCAGCCTGATTCCCAACTGGCTCGACGAAGCCGAGCGCTTCACGCCGCAGTTGAAAGTCCTGGCCCTGCACGGCACCGGGCGGCAAAAGGACTTTGCCAATCTGGGCGAATACGACTTGGTGCTGACCACTTACGCATTGCTGCCCAGGGATCTGGAAATCTTGCAGCCGCAGTCGTGGAGCGTGCTGATTCTCGACGAAGCGCAGAACATCAAGAACCCGCTGAGCAAAGCCGCCCAGGCCGCGCGTGACTTGCAGGCCCGTCAGCGCTTGTGTCTGAGCGGTACGCCGCTGGAAAACCACCTCGGTGAGCTGTGGTCGCAGTTCCATTTCCTCATGCCCGGCTGGCTCGGCGACAGCAAATCCTTTAACCGCGATTACCGCACACCGATCGAGAAGCACGGCAATGTGCAGCGCATGCAGCACCTGACCGCGCGCATCAAGCCGTTTTTGCTGCGACGCAAGAAGGATCAGGTCGCCACCGAGTTGCCGCCGAAAACCGAGATCATCCACTGGGTCGAACTCAGCGATGGTCAGCGCGACGTCTATGAGACGGTGCGTGTGGCGATGGACAAAAAGGTCCGCGACG
Source organism: Pseudomonas sp. Sample_21 (assembly GCF_004307525.1). Classification (NCBI taxonomy): domain Bacteria; kingdom Pseudomonadati; phylum Pseudomonadota; class Gammaproteobacteria; order Pseudomonadales; family Pseudomonadaceae; genus Pseudomonas; species Pseudomonas sp. Sample_21. The sequence goes on from NZ_RCNZ01000105.1 coordinate 35,040, forward strand.
AAATCGCCCGCAGTGGCGTGGCGCGCAGTCAGATCATCATCCTCGATGCGCTGCTCAAACTGCGCCAGGTCTGCTGCGATCTGCGCCTGGTCAATATGCCGCTGACGGCGAAGGCGTTGCGCTCGGGCAGCGGCAAGCTGATCAGCGTGATGGAGATGCTTGAAGAATTGCTCGGCGAAGGTCGGCGCATTCTGCTGTTCTCGCAGTTCACCTCGATGCTGGCGCTGATCGAGCAGGAATTGCAGCAACGCGGGCTTGGCTACTCGTTGCTGACCGGCGACACCACCGATCGGCGCACGCCGGTGAGGGATTTCCAGGGCGGCAAGGTGCCGTTGTTCCTGATCAGCCTCAAGGCCGGGGGCACTGGTCTGAACCTGACGGCGGCGGACACGGTGATTCACTTCGATCCGTGGTGGAACCCGGCGGTGGAGAATCAGGCGACTGATCGGGCGTATCGCATCGGGCAGAACAATCCGGTGTTCGTCTACAAGTTGATTGCCAAAGGCACCGTCGAAGAGAAGATCCAGGCGTTGCAGCAGGAGAAAGCGGCGCTGGCCGGGGCGGTACTGGAGGGTGGCACGACGGGCGGATTCAAACTGGAACAGAGTGATATCGAGGCGCTGTTTGCGCCGTTGCCGGCTTCCAGAGATTGAAGGGTTTGAATCGCGGTGTGGCCATTCGCGAGCAGGCTCGCTCCCACATTTGATCTTCAGTGAATCTGGATCGTGTGGGAGCGAGCCTGCTCGCGAAAAGCTATCTAACCAGCAACGCCGCTTTCAGCGCTTGTCGATCTTGTCCGGCAACGGCGCAAACAGCGCTTCAATATCATCGCTCTGCAATTTCCAGTCCCCGGCCTTGCGCCCATCGAGCACGCCCGCTGCCAGGTCGGACTTTTCCTTCTGCAGGTGCTGAATCTTCTCTTCCACCGTGCCCCGGGCAATCATCTTGTAGACGAACACCGGTTTCTCTTGGCCGATTCGATAGGCCCGGTCCGTCGCCTGATTCTCGGTTGCCGGGTTCCACCACGGGTCGTAGTGAATCACCGTATCGGCTTCGGTGAGGTTCAAACCGACGCCACCGGCCTTCAGGCTGATCAGGAAGATCTGACGCGTACCGCTCTGGAATTCCTTCACCGGTGTGCGCCGGTCACGGGTCTGGCCAGTGAGAAGGGCGTAAGCGATCTTGCGTTTTTTCAATTCCTCTTCGATCAATGTCAGCATCGAAGTGAATTGCGAGAACAGCAGAATCCGCCGGCCTTCTTCGAACAGTTCCTCAAGCATTTCCATCAGGCTGTCGAGTTTGCCCGAGGTGCTGCCGCGTGCGGGCAGGGTGGCGTCGTTGACCAGGCGCAGATCGCAGCAGACCTGGCGCAGCTTGAGCAATGCTTCGAGAATGATGATCTGGCTGCGTGCCACGCCTTTGCGAGTGATCTCGTCACGGACTTTCTTGTCCATCGCCAGGCGCATGGTTTCGTACACGTCGCGCTGCGCTTCGTTGAGTTCGACCCAATGGATGATCTCGGTTTTCGGCGGCAGCTCGGTGGCGACCTGCTCTTTGGTGCGGCGCAGCAGAAACGGTTTTATCCGACCGTTGAGGTGTTGCAGTCTGACTTCACTGCCGCGCTTTTCGATCGGCACACGGTAATCGGCATTGAAGCTTTTCACGTCGCCAAGCCAGCCCGGCAACAGGAAGTGGAACAGCGACCACAGCTCGCCCAAGTGGTTTTCCAGCGGCGTGCCGCTGAGGCACAGGCGCTGGCGCGCGTTCAGCTCGCGGGCGGCCTGCGCGGCTTTGCTGTTGGGGTTCTTGATGTATTGCGCTTCGTCCAGCACCAGCACGTGCAGCGGCTGTTTGGCCAGGCGCTCGAGGTCCTTGGGCAACAGGGCGTAAGTGGTGAGGATCAGGTCGAAGTCGGCCAGATTGTCGAAGTGTTTCTTGCGCGTGGCGCCATACAGGGCGAGCACTTTCAGCTGCGGAGTGAAGTGCGCCGCCTCATCGAGCCAGTTCGGAATCAGGCTGGTCGGCATCACCACCATGCACGGACGATCGAGGCGTCCGGCGTTCTTCTCGCTGAGAATATGCGCCAGGGTCTGTAGGGTTTTGCCCAGGCCCATGTCGTCCGCGAGAATGCCGCCGACTTCGAGTTGTCGCAGCGATTGCATCCAGCTCAAGCCTTCAAGCTGATACGGGCGCAGCGTTGCGTTCAAGCCTTGCGGCGCTTGGGCGCTGAAATCGCGGATGTCGCGCAGGCGCTGGGCGAAGGTGCGCATCTGCTCGCCGCCTTCCCACAACAGCGGCAGGCCTTCCAGCGAATTGAGCCGGGTGGCGTCAGCCTTGCTCAGGCGCAGGGTGGTTTCGCCCGGCTCCTGCAAATAGAACTCGCCCAGCGTCATCAATACCGGCTTCAAGCGACCGAGCGGCAGCGCCACTTGCAACGGCCCATGCTCGCTGGTGCGTTGCGGAATGTTCACCAGAATCAGCTCGTCATCGCGACGACGGGCGAGGCGTTCCGGGTTGAGGATCTCGGTGTGCGAGCGCATCAGATTCAGCAGGATCGGCAGCAGGCTCAGGCGCTCGCCGTTGACGATGATGCCCAGTTCCAGATCGAACCAGTCGCGCTCCGGCGCCTGTTCGACGGTGGCGTACCAGTCGTCGACGGCGGTCAGGTCGAAACCGAATTCCTCATCGATCTGCAACTCCCAACCCTGGCTGCGCAATTTCGGCAAGTCATTGAGCGTGAAGGTCAGCCAGGCGCTGTCGTTGACCATCTCGTAGAGTTCGCCGGCGCTTTCCGGCAGGGCTTTGCTCTGCCGGGTGGCGATGCGGAAACCGAGGATGCGCAACTGTTCGCGGTAGGACTGTTCGACATCCGGGTGGCGTTTTATCCGCAGGGTCTGCGCTTCCTGACGGATCAGGATATCGCTGTGTTTTTGCCCGCTGACGTATTCGTCCAAATAGCTGAACGACAGCGCCGCGCGGTGCTGAATGTAGCGCTGCATCTTGCCGTTGCGCGGCTCGAAGGCGCTGAACTCGACGCTCGCCAGCCACAGGCGCGGCACCGGCTGCACGTTGTCCACCAGCACTTGCGGTGGCGCTTTCGGGCTGCGGTTTTCCAGTACGGCCTGGAGTTTTTCCAGCAGCTCGGCATCTTTCGCGGCGGCGGGATAGTCGAGGGTTTCCTGGATTTTCAGCAGCACCGCCGCGCAGTGTTTGCAGTTGCTGCGCACCGGACAGGTGCAGGTGGCGTCGACCAGCAACAGCGTCGCTTTGGCTGACTCGCGCAGATGGATGGTCTGCCGGTAGACACTGCCGCCGGAGCCTTCGCAACTGGCGGTGATGGTCGCATCGCCGACCTGGGCGATGCGCACCCGATTCTCCAAAGCGTAGCGGCGGCCGCGCTCCAGACTCTGTTCTTTGAATCGGCTGACCCACGACGGGGCCAGCGGTTTGCTCAGGGGCGGCGGCATAAGGACTTCGATCAGTCCGGCACGACTTCAGGCGCTTCGCGAGGCGCTGGCGCGGTCAGGGAAGTGATCTTGATCAGCAGGGCCAGATGACCGTTGTCGAGGTAATTGAGCTGGCCGTTCTTGGTGTGGCTGTCCTGACGCAGGCGCTCACTGGCGGTGACCAAGCCATTGGCGTCGATCTGATTGACCCAGAAATCGGCGGTCACGTCGGTGAAGCGGCCGAGTTTCATTTCCAGCGTGCCCTCGATCGGGAACTGGCCGAACTGCTCCTGACCTTCGCTCACCGCGACTTTCGCCGGCGCTTCGCCGAGGCTCTGCTGCCAGGCCTTGTGCATCAGCACGGTGTACTCGCCGCTGGCGGTGAGTTTGCTCACCACATCATTCAGCGCTGGGGTGCGCTGGCTGTCGCTGCCCAGACGCTGGGCGCCTGCGGCCCAGTCTTCCGGGGCGGCGCGGCTGACGATGGTCGGGACAGCATTCTGGCGCACCAGGATCATTTCGACCTGATACGTGTCATCGGCAAACGCCGTCGGTGCTGCAAGTGCAAGCAACAAAGTCAGAGAGCGGAACAGGCGCATCGGGCGTCCTTCAAGCGGATTTCGGGATGAGACGCTCAAACAGCGCCTCGACAGTATTGAAACGTTCTTCCGGGCGCTCCATCGGCACCTGGAATTTAAACATCGTCGCGCCTTCGAACTTGTAGCGCTTGGGCTGCGTCTGGATCAGCTTGATCAGGGTCATCGGGTCAACCGGCGTCTGCGCTTCGAACTCGATACGTCCGCCTTGCGGCCCGCCGTCGACTTTCTTGATGCCGAGCTTTTCCGCCTGCAATTTCAGCGCGGTGATCCGCACCAGGTTCTTGGTCGGCTCCGGCAACAGGCCGAAGCGGTCGATCATCTCCACCTGCAGATCCTTGAGGCCTTCCTCGTCGGTGGCCGAGGCGATGCGTTTATACAGAATCAACCGCGCATGCACATCCGGCAGATAATCTTCCGGAATCAGCGCCGGCACCCGCAGATTGACTTCCGGGCCGCCGCCCAGCGGTTGATCGAGGTTCGGCTGCTCGCCCTTGCGGATCGACTTCACCGCGCGCTCGAGCATTTCCATGTACAGGGTGAAACCGACGGCCTGAATCTGCCCGCTCTGACCATCGCCGAGCAGTTCGCCGGCGCCACGGATTTCCAGGTCGTTGGTCGCCAGGACGAAACCGGCGCCGAGGTCCTGGGTATTGGCGATCGCTTCCAGACGCTTTTCCGCGTCGGAAGTGATCTGCTGGCGCGGCGGCGTCAGCAGGTAGGCGTAAGCCTGGTGGTGACTGCGGCCGACACGACCACGCAACTGGTGCAGCTGGGCCAGACCGAACTTGTCGGCGCGTTCGATGATGATGGTGTTGGCGCTCGGCACGTCGATGCCGGTCTCGATGATGGTCGAGGCGATCAGCACGTTGAAGCGCTTGTGGTAGAAGTCGCTCATCACCTGTTCGAGTTCACGTTCGCGCATCTGCCCGTGGCCGATACCGATGCGCGCTTCCGGCACCAGTTCGGCGAGGTCGGCGGCGCATTTTTCGATGGTCTTCACATCGTTGTGCAGGTAGTAAACCTGACCGCCACGCAGCAGTTCACGCAGCAGGGCCTCTTTGACCGTGCTCTTGTTCTGTTCCATGACGAAGGTGCGCACCGACAGGCGACGCGCTGGCGGCGTGGCGATGATCGACAGATCGCGCATGCCCGACACCGCCATGTTCAGCGTGCGCGGAATCGGCGTCGCAGTCAGGGTGAGGATGTCGACTTCGCTGCGCAGGGCCTTGAGCTGTTCTTTCTGGCGTACGCCAAAACGGTGTTCTTCGTCGATGATCACCAGCCCGAGGTTTTTGATCTTCACGTCGTCGGACAGCAGCTTGTGCGTGCCGATGACAATGTCGATCTTGCCTTCCGCAAGATCGGCGATCGCCGCGTTGACTTCCTTGGCCGATTTGAATCGACTCATCACTTCGACCGTCACCGGCCAGTCGGCGAAGCGGTCGCGGAAACTGTTGTAGTGCTGCTGGGCGAGCAGGGTGGTCGGCACCAGAATCGCCACCTGACGACCGCCGTGCACGGCGATGAACGCGGCGCGCATGGCCACTTCGGTCTTGCCGAAGCCAACGTCGCCGCAGACCAGCCGGTCCATCGGTTTCGGCGCGAGCATGTCTTCGCGTACCGCCTCGATGGTCGCTTGCTGATCGGGTGTTTCTTCGAACGGGAAACCGGCGCTGAAGGTGGCGTAATCGGCCTTCGGGTCGGCGAAGGCGTAACCTTCACGGGCGGCACGACGGGCGTAAATGTCGAGCAATTCGGCGGCGACGTCACGCACCTGCTCGGCGGCTTTGCGCTTGGCTTTCTGCCAGGTTTCCGAACCGAGGCGGTGCAGCGGCGCGAGCGAGTCGTCGCTGCCGGTGTAACGTGCGATCAGGTGCAGGTTGGCTACCGGCACGTAGAGCTTGGCGTTCTCGGCGTATTCGAGGGTGAGGAATTCGGCGGCCTGATTGTCGATTTCCAGAATCGTCAGGCCCAGATAACGCCCGACGCCGTGATCGATATGCACCACCGGCGCGCCTTCACGCAGTTCGGTGAGGTTCTTGATTACCGCATCGTTGCTGACGTCGCTGCGCTTCTCGCGGCGGCGACGTTGCATGACCCGTTGGCCGAACAGCGGGCTTTCCGCCACCAGTGCCAGCGCCGGGTCGTCGAGCAGCAGACCTTCGTCGAGCGGGGCAATGGTGATCGCCAGACGATCCTTGCTGGCAACGAAGTCTGGCCAGCTGTCGACGGTTTTAGGCCGCAACTTCAGGCGTTCCAACAGTTCCAGCAGGACTTCGCGACGACCCGCCGATTCGGCGGTGAACAGCACGCGACCGGGGAATTCTTCGAGGAAGCCGGCCAGCGCCGCCAGCGGTTGCGTGGCCTTGGCTTCGATGGCCAGGTCCGGCAGCGCATGGGCCGGGAAGCGCTCACGGCCGACGCCGCTTTCAACGTCTTGCTGACTGGCGACGACTCGCGGCCAATTCTTCAGGCGCGCGAAGCAATCTTCCACCGGCAGGAACAGTTCGGCCGGTGGCAATAAAGGACGCGAAGGATCGACGCGGCGTTCTTCGTAACGATTGCGCACGTCGTTCCAGAAGTTTTCCGCCGCTTGCTCGATGCCCGGCAGCGAAAACACTTGTGTGTCCTGAGGCAGGTAATCGAACAGCGTCGAAGTTTCGTCGAAGAACAGCGGCAGGTAGTACTCGATGCCGGCCGGGGTGATACCGCTGCTTAAATCTTGAAAGATCGGGCAGCGGCGAAAATCGACGTCAAAGCGCTCACGGAAACGCGCCTTGAAACGGGTGACTGCGTCTTTCTGCAACGGAAACTCGCGGGCCGGCAGCAGCTTCACCGACTCGACCTTGTCGATCGAACGCTGGGTTTCCGGATCGAAGGTGCGCAGGGTTTCGATTTCGTCATCGAACAGGTCGATGCGATACGGCAGTTTGCTGCCCATGGGGAACAGGTCGATCAGCGCGCCGCGTACGGTGAACTCGCCGTGCTCGTACACCGTGTCGACATAGCGATAGCCGCTGGCTTCGAGCCGCGCGCGCATCTGTTCGACGTCGAGCTTCTGGCCGATGTCCAGCACCAGGCTGCTGCCGAGGAGGAATTTGGTCGGCGCCAAGCGATGCAAAGCGGTGGTGATCGGAACCACCAGCACGCCGTGGGCCAGTTCCGGCAGGCGATACAGGCTGGCGATGCGCTGGGAGATGATGTCCTGGTGCGGCGAGAACAGGTCGTAGGGCAGGGTTTCCCAGTCGGGGAAATGCAGTACGGGCAAATCCGGGGCGAAGAAACTCAGCTCCTGTTCCAGCCGTTCGGCGCTTTGGCTGTCGGCGGTCAGCAGCAGGGTAAAGCGCTTGGCAGCGCTGGCAGCCTCGGCAATCGCCAGGCTGAGGGCGGCACCGGGCAGATTGCCCCAGTGCTGTTTACCTGCTTCGGCAGGGAGTAGCGGTAGACGCAGAACAGGCACGGAAGGTTGAGCTCCAGGCGTTGCGACAAAGTCGGTAATTGTAGCGGCCTCCGGTGCCGCCTGTCAGTTGTAGACTGCGTCTATCTTCACGGTTTGGACGAAATGTAGTGGTAACCATAAAAACGAGCACTTTTTTCATGGTTATGTAGTGCCGAAACCGGGTGGTGTTACGGAGGGTTACAGACATCGTCTAACAGTCGTCGAAAAATTGACTGCGCTGAAAGCCCCGGTTTTACTGGGCTGGAGAAAGGCGTAAATTTTTTGAACGGGAATTTGTTACCGATTGCGCGACAAGCGCGCATTGCTGAAAGGGCTTGTCGGCGGCATAATGTAGCCCCTTTTTTCTGCCCCTACATGTGGAAGGTTACCGTGACTCAGAAGCCCGACCAGTGTCTTGGTGAATGGATCGACCGTGAAGCACTCGCAGAAGCGATGATCCCGCTTATCGGTCAGCTCTACCGCAATAACAACGTGGTTAGCTCGATCTATGGCCGCAGCCTGATCAACCAGTCTGTCATCGCGATTCTCAAAGCTCACCGCTTTGCTCGCCACCGTTCTTCGGACGACAGCGAACTCTCCGTCCACGAAACATTCCCACTGCTCAAGGCCATGAGCGAGCTCAAGCTCGGCGCGGCGTCGGTGGATCTGGGCAAGCTGGCGTTCAAATTCCGCAATGAAGGCAACGGCCGCAGCGCCGAGCAGTTCGTGCGTGAAGAGATGGCTGACGTGGTTGGCCAGCAGAACGCTTCGGCCCGCAAAGGCACCGACGTTGTTCTTTACGGCTTCGGTCGTATCGGCCGTCTGCTGGCGCGCATCCTGATCGAGAAAACCGGTGGTGGCGACGGCCTGCG
>NZ_RCNZ01000022.1:0-39177 GCF_004307525.1 Pseudomonas sp. Sample_21
AACCGCAACAAATCATGAGTCAACCCGGCACAAACCTCGACCTCGACCTCGCCCCCCTGCCCGCGCAGCCTGTCGACATAAGCCTGCCCCTCATCCAGCAACGGATCAAACCCGGCCAATACGACAATAGCCGGCGCAACCCCACGCAAATCCTCCGCCAGCAACGGCGAAAAACGCCAATCCAGATAATCCTCCGGCCCACGCGCATAGTGCTGATAAAACCACTCCAGCGTGTCGTTCTCGAGCAGGTACCCCTCACCAAACAACAGCCGCGAATCATGCACCCGCGAAGCATCGGTCACCGGATAACACAACAACTGCGCCTTCGGCGCGATAGCCACCGTGTGCGGTTGCCGCACGGCCTGAATCGCCAGCACCGTCGCCAACGTGGCGCCCGCACTGTCGCCACCGAACGCAACGCGCGAACCATCCAGGCCGAGGCTCACAGCCTGTTCGGCCAGCCAGGCCAAAGCGTCCTCGCCATCCTCCAGCGCTGTCGGAAAGCGATGCTCCGGCGCCAGTCGATAACCGACCGAGAGCACCGCACACGGCGTGCGCTGGCAAAACTCGCGGCAGACGCCGTCGTGGGAATCCAGACTGCCAACGACAAATCCGCCACCGTGGAAATACACCAGCACCGGCAGCGGCGATTCAATACCTTTGGGCCGATACAAACGCAACGCCAGCGCCGCACCGTCACGGGCCTGTATTTCGATCTCGGTGACTTCAAGATCCTGCGGCGCCGGCCAGCGCAGTTGCGCGGTGGTCTGCTCGAAGGTGGCGCGGGCCTCGCTCGGGGTCAGTTGGTGCATGGCCGGCAGGCCGGCGTCCTGGCTGTCTTGAGCGAGGTCGAGAAAAGCTTCCAGATCAGGGTGTAACGACATCGTTAAAAATCCTTGTATCTGCAATAAGACGGGCGCGCCTGGGCAGCGCCCGCGCAAAAGGCCGGGTGATCAACCCACCCGCGCCATGCAATGTTCGATCAACGCTTCAAGCTCGCGCTGGTAATCGCTCATCAGCGCATCCATGGTGCCGGCGCGGTAACGCTGACTGCTGTAGATGCAGCGCAAGGCCAGTTGCCCGTCATAGACCTGGCCGACAATTTCCAGCCAGTTGCCCAGGTTCGCCTTGAGGCTGTAGTTGTCGCCGGTCTCTTCCAGTGCCGGCACCAGCAACGCCTGTTCATCGAAGCTCTGGTCGAACTGCCCGAGGTAGTTGAAGGTCACCCGTGCCTGCGGCAATGCAGCCAGTCGCGCGGAGACTTCCGGCCCGGCCAAATGACGCAACACGCCGTAGCCGATGCCCTTCTGCGGTACGCCCGCCAGTTGCGCCTGCACATCGATGATCGACTGGCCGATGTCGTCGCCGTCCGGGCGCAAACGCACCGGGAACATGCTGGTGAACCAGCCGAGGCTGCGGCTCAGGTCGATCGATTCGAAGAGGTCTTCGCGACCGTGACCTTCAAGCAGAATCAGCGCCAACGGTTGCTGACTCCAGCGGCACAGGGCGCGGCTGAGCGCCGACAGCAGCAAGTCGTTGATCTGCGTGCCGTACACCGCCGGGGCCTGTTTGAGCAGTTGTTCGGTGTGCTCGCGGGACAGCTTGAGCCGCGCCTGCGCCTGTTGCCGCACGAGGTTCTTGCCGCGCGGGTTGTCGCACGGCAGATCAACGCCGGGCTGATCCAGTTGCTCCAGCCAATAGCTCAATTCCTGCTCGGCAATCACCGGCGCCTGCGCCTGCAATGCCTCGGCAAACGAACGATAACTGCTGGTGCGAATCGGCAGTTGCGGCGCCAGCCCCTGCACGCACGCCTCATAAGCGACTTTCAGATCGTCGAGCAGAATCCGCCACGACACGGTGTCGACCACCAGGTGATGAATCACCACCAGCAACCGCGCCTGGCCATCCGGCAACGCCACATGCATGACCCGCCAGACCGGCCCGTCATCGAGTTTGAGGCTGCGCTGCGCGAGGTTGGCCAAGGCTTCGACCTCTTCGCTGCTTTGCGCTTCGCGGCGCCACAGCACAGCCTCGTCGGACGCGCTGCTGCTATAGCGCTGCAACCAGCGCCCGCCGTCGTTGGAAAAACGCAGGCGCAGCGAATCGTGATGTTGTTCGATCAAGCCCAGTGCCTGTTCCAGTGCATCAAGATCCAGCGGTTGACGTGCGCTGAGCAGCAACGACTGGTTGTAGTGATGCGCCTCGGCCATGCCTTCGGCGAAGAACCACTCCTGGATCGGCAGCAAATTGAACGCGCCCTCTGCGGCAACCTGAGTCAGGTCCGGCAGCGCTTGCCCGGCGCCCTCCTTCGCCACTTGCTGCTCGAGAATGCCGGCGATGGTCTGATAACGCATCAGATCACGCAGCTTCAGCTCCATCTGCAGCGTCGGGTGGTTTCTCACCCGCGAGATCACTTGCAGGCTGAGGATCGAATCGCCGCCCAGTTCAAAGAAGTTATCGCTGATACCGACCTGCTCGACCTGCAACACCTGCGCCCAGATTTCCGCCAACAGGCGTTCCTGCTCGGTGCGCGGGGCAACATATTCGTCGCTTTTGAACTCCGGCTCCGGCAGGGCCTTGCGATCGAGTTTGCCGTTGGGCGTAACCGGGAACGCGCTGAGGCAGACGATCTGCGCCGGCACCATGTATTCCGGCAGCGAAGCGCGCAGCCCGGCCTTGAGTTCATCGCCGATATCATCACCCGTGGCAGTGACCACGTAGCCGATCAGTTGCTTGCCGGAGGCATTGTCGCGGGCAATCACCAGCGCATCGCTGACCGCCGGCAACTGGCGCAGACTGGCCTCGACTTCGCCTAGCTCGATGCGGAAGCCACGCACCTTGACCTGATGGTCGATACGCCCGACGTAATCGACCACGCCGTCCGGGCGACGACGCACCAGATCGCCGCTGCGGTACAGGCGTTCGCCCGGGGCAAACGGGTTGGGCACGAAGCGCTCGCCGGTCAGATCGGGGCGGCCGTAGTAACCGCGAGCGACGCCGTAACCGCCGATGTACAACTCACCGGCAAAACCCGGCGGCAGCGGATTCAGATCGTCGTCGAGCACGTACAACGAACGCGCACCGACCGCGCGGCCGATCGGCGCATACGCCGCTTCGCAGTGCTGGCTGATGGCGACTTTCCAGAGCATCGGCGTGACCACGGTTTCGGTCGGGCCATAGCCGTTGGTGAAGAACTGCGGACGCAACGCGGCTTTGACCTGTTCGAAGGTCTGCTCCGGCACCGCATCGCCACCGAAGCAGTAGATGCGCACTGGCGGCGGCGCAATGCCGCTGGCGGCCGCGTACTCGGCCAGTTGCTTGAGATAGGCCGGCGGGAAGCAGGCGATGGTCACGGCGTAATCGTGCAGGGCCTGATAGGTCTGCTCCGGCGTCCACAAACAACCGTCGCGGATCACCAGACGACCGCCGCTGTACAGCGTACTCAGCCAGCGTTCGTGAGCGCCGTCGAAAGCGAAGGACATAAAGTGCAATTCGCAACTGCTGGCGTCCATTTCGTACAACTCGGCGATCGCCTGGCAGTGCATGCTCAGCGGGCCTTGAGTAACGGCCACGCCTTTCGGCCGTCCGGTGGAACCGGAGGTGTAAACCAGATAGGCCAGGCTCTGCTCGTGAACATCGCAGACCGGGGCAGCATCGCTGTAGAGACTGCGATCGAGTTGATCGATTTCCAGACGCCGCACGCCGTTAGGCGCCGGCAACGTCGCGCGCAGGCTGGTTTGCGTCAGCAGCAGGGCCATGCGCGAATCTTCGATCATGTAGGCCAGACGCTCCGGCGGGTAATCGATGTCCAGCGGCACGTACGCCGCACCGCTCTTGAGCACGGCGAGGAAACTCACCAGCATTTCCAGCGAGCGCGGCAACGCCACGCCGATCACCACTTCCGGCCCGGCGCCGTGGGCGATCAGGCACTGCGCGAGTCGATTGGCCTGCCGCTCCAGCTCTGCGTAGGTCAGGCTTTCGCCGGCGCATTGCACCGCGATCGCATCGGGTTGCTGTTGCGCATGACGGCTGATCAGCTCCGGCAGCAACTGCGGCGCGTGGCGGTGGGAAGGCTCGGCGCTCCAGGCCTGCGCCGCTTGCCATTGCTCGGCGGACAGACGCTGCAAGTTACCCAGCCGCTCATACGGCGCGGCCATCATCGCCGCGAGGGTGTTTTCCAGGGTCAGGCGAATGCCTTGCACCGCCTCGGCGCTGAAGTGGCTGCGCAGGTACAGGTACTCGATCGACAACTCGTCGCCGAGCATCACCGCAAGGTCCATCGGCACGTTGGTCACGCCGTGGCCGATGGATTTGCCGAAGGTCAGCTCGGTGTCGGTTTCTTCCTGCAAGCGCTCGTCGATCGGGAAGTTCTCGAACACCACGATGCTGTCGAACAGCGCCTGACCACCAAGGTTCGACCAGCGCTGCACATCGGCCAGCGGTGCCTGGGAGTAATCGCGAATGTCGAGGTTGTAGGCCTGCACTTCACCCAGCCAGTCGGCCAGACGCTGATCGGCCTGTGGGGTCTGAATGATCGGCAAGGTGTTGATGAACAGGCCGAGCATGTTGCCGACGTTCGGCAGACTTTCCGGGCGCCCCGATACGGTGGCGCCGAAGGTCACCGTCTGCTGACCGGTGTAGCGTTGCAACAGCAGCAGCCACGCGCCCTGGATCAGTGTGTTGGGGGTGATGCGCAGGTCGCGGCAGAACTCCAGCAGGCGTGCGGTTTGCGCCTTGCCCCAATTTGAATAGAGCGCATCGTGACCAGTAACGTCGGCACTATGACGCGGGTGCATCGCCTGACTCAGCGCGGTCGGTTCGTTGACCACCGCCAGACGCGCCTTCCAGAACAGCTCCTGGGCATCCTGATCCTGCGCCTGCAACCAGGCAATGAAGTCGCGATAGCGGCCATTTTCGCCAGTCACCTCGCCCGTGGAGTAGTACTGCAAGACCTCACCGAACAACCGCGAACTGCTCCAGCCGTCCATCAGAATGTGATGGCTGGTCCAGATCATCTGGTACTGCTCGTCGCCCAGCTGCAGCAGGGTCACCCGCTGCAATCGCGCTTCGGCCAAGTCGAAGCCCAGCGCGCGATCAGCGCTGGCGAACTCGGCAATCGCCGCCTCGCTGCAGTCCTGCCCACGCCAATCGAGCACCTGCATCTGCAACGGCGCCTGGCGATGGACGACCTGCAGCGGTTTGGCCAGGCCGTCCTGCCAATGGAAACTGGTGCGCAGGATCGCCTGACGTACAATGATGAACTCCCAGGCCCGGCGGAAACGCTCCACGTCGAGGCCCTTGATCGGCAGGCTGACCTGTTGCACGTAAAGGCTGCTGCCGTTATCCGACAGGGTGTGGAAGAGCATGCCTTCCTGCATCGGCGACAGCGGATAGACGTCTTCGATCAGCTCCGCCGGCACCGGCAAGGCATCGAGCTGTGCCTGATCCAGCTGCGCCAACGGGTAGTCGGCAGCGCTGGCGGATTGCGCGTCTGCCAGCGAAACCACTGCGGCCAGTTTCTGCACGGTCTGCTGCTGAAACAGGTCTTTGGGCGTGAAACAAATGCCCTGCTGCCGCGCGCGGCTGACCAGTTGAATCGAGATGATCGAATCACCGCCGAGGGCGAAGAAATTGTCGGTCACGCCGACCTGCTCGATCTTCAGAATGTCCTGCCAGACCTCGGCCAGCTGCTGCTCCAGCGGCGTCGACGGCGCGACGTAATCGCGTTGTGCCTGGCTGGCATCCGGTGCCGGCAAAGCCTTGCGATCAAGTTTGCCGTTGGGTGTCAACGGCAATTGTTCGAGGAACAGCCACTGCGCCGGCACCATGTAATCCGGCAGATGCGCCTTGAGCGCGGCTTGCAACTCAGCACTCAGCGCGTCCAGTTGCGCGGGGCTTTGATCGGCCTCGGCCGGTACCACATAAGTCACCAGTTGCTGGCCGCCAACGCCGTCCACCGCCAGCACCACGCCTTCGCGCACACTGGCCTGGGCCAGCAGACGCGCTTCGATTTCACCCAGTTCAATACGGAAGCCACGCACCTTGACCTGATGGTCGATGCGGCCGACGTATTCGATACGGCCGTCGTCCATGAAACGCGTCAGGTCGCCAGTGCGGTACATGCGCTCGCCGTTGCTCGCCAACGGGTTGGGCACGAAACGTTCGGCGGTCAGGCCCGGGCGCAACAGATAGCCACGGGTGATGCCCTCACCGGCCAGATACAGCTCCGCTGCGATGCCGACCGGCGCTGCCTGCAATTGCTCGTCGAGCAGGTACGCAGTGGTGTTGCGCAATGGCCGGCCGATATTGGCCTGGCCACCGAGTTCGCGACGGGTCCAGGTCGAATACGTGGTGTCTTCGGAAGGCCCGTACAGATCGTAAACGTGGGCGACCGAAGTTTCGCGGTACAAGGTGTCGACCAGCGCCTGCTTGAGCGGCTCGCCGGCCAGATTGATGATGCGCACGCCCGGCGGGATCTGGCCGATGCGTTGTAGCGCGGCAATCGCCGACGGCACGGTGTTGATCAGGCGCACCTGATCACGCTCGGGCAAGTCCGCCAGCTCCAGGGCATTGCGCGCCATGACCATGGACCCGCCGCGCGCCAGGGTGACGAAAATCTCCCACACCGACAGGTCGAAGCACACCGACGTCGAGGCCAGTACGCCTTGCAGATCGTCCTTGCTGTAGACCTCGGCGGACCAGTGAATCAGCGCCTGCACGTTGCGATGGGCGATGGCCACGCCTTTCGGTTTACCGGTGGAACCGGAGGTGTAGATCACGTAGGCCAGATTGGCCGAGTCGGCGCGCGCCGGCAGGTTGTCCGGTGCCTGCGCGGCGAACGCCTCGCCGCCGGCCTCGACCAGCACCACTTGCGCTTCGCTGGATGGCAGTTGCGCCAGCAACGCTTGCTGGGTCAGGAGGACTTTCGCCTGGCTGTCGTCGAGCATGTAGGCCACGCGGTCGGCCGGGTAGTCCGGGTCCAGCGGCACGTAGGTGCCGCCGGCTTTGAGCACTGCCATCAGGGCGATCACCAATTCCGCCGAACGCGGCAGCGCCACGCCGACGCGCACTTCGGCGGTGACACCCAGCGTCACCAGATGCCGGGCCAACTGGTTTGCGCGGCGGTTCAGTTCGCCGTAACTCAGGGCCACGCCGGCATGACTCAACGCCAGTGCCTGCGGATGTGCTGCGACCCGCGCTTCAAAGCTCTGCGAAATCAACCGCTCGGCCGGATAAGCCGCGTGATTGTCGTTCCACTGCGCCAGCGTCTGCCGTTCGGCCAGCGGCAGCAGACCGATCTCGCCAAGTGCCCGTTGCGGCGCTGCGATAAATTGCTCGAGCACTTCACGCAAATGCGCCGCCAGAGTAAGCACGCTGCGTTCGGCAAAGTGCTCGGTGAGGTAATTGAAATCGAGGTTGAGCACTTCGCTGGCACCAGCGATCAGGGTCAGGCCGTAGTTGGTCTGTTCACGATGCTCCAGACCGGAAAAACGCAGCCCGCCCGGATTGGCCTCCAACGCATCGGATACCGGGTAGTTCTCGAACACCAGCAAGGTGTCGAACAACGCTTCGCCACTCAATGCGGCCAGACGCTGAATGTCCTGCAACGGCGTCTGTTCGTAGTCGCGCAACAGCAGGTTCTTGTCCTGCACGCTGCGCACCCAGTCGCCGACGCTGAGGGTGGCTTGCGGGCTGGCGATCACCGGCAGAGTGTTGATGAACAGCCCCAGCTGTTCTTCGATGCCCGGCAAATCCACCGGCCGCCCGGAAACCGTAGCGCCAAACGCCACCGTGGCCTGCCCGGTGTAGCGCTGCAACACCAGCAGCCATGCCGCCTGCACCACGCTGTTGAGGGTCACCTGTTGCTGACGGGAGAAGCTGTTCAGACGCTGGGTCAACGCTTCATCGAAATGCAGACGATGCATCTGTTTGCCCGGCCCCGGCACGGTGCGTCCGTGGCAGGCCGAGGCCAGTCGGGTCGGCTCGTCGAGCTCGGCCAGTTGCCCGCGCCAGAAATCCTGCGCGGCTGCCTTGTCCTGGCCCTGCAGCCAGACCAGAAAATCGCGATAGCGGCCCTGCGCGCTCGGCACCGGCTGGCCGGCGTAATCCTGCAGCACTTCGCCGAACATCCGCGAGTTGCTCCAGCCATCCATGAGGATGTGGTGGCAGGTGAAAATCAGTCGATGGCGATCGTCGGCAGTGCGCAACAGGCACAGGCGCAACAGCGGCGGATTCTGCAGATCGAAGCCACGTTCGCGGTCGGCCTGCGCCCGTGCTTCAAGCACCGCCGGCAGATCGGCGGCATCGCGCACATCGATTTCCGGCATTTCCAGGGTCAGTTGGCGGTTGATCACCTGCAACGGTGCATCGAGGCCATCACGGCCCCAGATGAAACCGGCGCGCAGCACTTCATGGCGATCGACCACCCGTTGCCAGGCTTGCTGGAACCGCGCAACGTCGAGGCCGTCGATGTCCAGCAACATCTGATAGACGTAGGCGCTGGCGTCCGCATCGTACAGGCTGTGGAACAGAATGCCCTGCTGCATCGGCGCCAGCGGATAGATGTCCTCGATGCGCTGGGCGGCAATCGGCAGGCTGTCCAGATGCGCCTGGGACAAACCGGCCAGCGGCACGTCGGACGGCGTGAGGCCGCCCGCATGGCTGAGGCAGTGGTCGATCAATTCGTTCAGTGCCACTTCGTAGGCGCGGGCCAGAGCGGCGATGGTCGTTTCTTCGAAGATGTCGCTGCTGTAGGTCCAGGTCAGGCTCAACTGGCCCTGATAAACCCGGCCATCGATGGTCAGCCAATTGGCCATCGGCGCGTTTTCGTCCTGGCCGGCGCCCTTGTCTTCGGTGGCCGGCCGCCACAAGGCGTCTTCGTCGAAGTTGTTATCGAACTGGCCGAGGTAGTTGAACGTCACTTGCGGTTGCGCCAGTTCACGCAGCGCCGCTTGTGCTTCGGCGGTGCCGAGATAACGCAACAAGCCATAGCCGATGCCCTTGTTGGGGATCGCGCGCAGTTGCTCCTTGATGCCTTTGATCGAGCTTTCCAGGCTGGCGTTTGGTGTCAGGCGTACCGGGAACATGCTGGTGAACCAACCCACGGTGCGGCTCAGGTCGATGTCATCGAAGAGGTCTTCGCGGCCATGGCCTTCGAGCTGCACCAGCGCACTGTCGCTGGCGGTCCACTCGCAGAGGACCCGCGCCAGTGCGGTCAGCAGCAGGTCGTTGACTTGAGTGCGGTAGATCGCCGGAGCCTGTTGCAGCAGCTGGCGAGTGCGTTCGGCGTCCAGCCGCGTGTCGACGCTGCGTTCGAAGCGGTTGTTCAACTGGCCCTGCGGATTATCCAGCGGCAAACCGAGCGGCGCGTCGCGCAACTGTTCGCGCCAGTAACTCAGTTCGCTGCCCAGCGCCGCGCTGCGCGCATGCTCTTGCAGGCGCAAGCCCCAATCCTTGAACGCGCTGGTCTTGGCCGGCAGATGCACGCGCTGTCCGCCGCTGATCTGCTGATAGGCGCTTTGCAGGTCTTCGAGCAGGATTCGCCACGACACGCCATCGACCACCAAGTGATGAATCACCAGCAGCAGACGCTGACTGGCGTCCGGCAAATCGATCAGCGCCGCGCGGATCAACGGGCCGTTGTGCAGGTCGAGGCTGCGTTGCAGGTCCAGGCACAGCGCTGGCAATGCCGCGCTGTCGTCAAGCGTGAAAGTGCGCAATAACGCTTGTGGTTGATCCGCCGCGCCGTGGCTTTGCTGCCAGCCCTGCTCGGTTTGGCGATAACGCAGACGCAAGGCGTCATGCTGTTTTTGCACCTGCGCCAAGGCCTGTTGCAGCGCCGCGGCTTGCAGGGTTTTCGCCGGGGTCAGCAGGATCGACTGGTTCCAGTGATGCCGCGCCGGGATGTCGCTGTGGAAGAAATACTGCTGGATCGGCGTCAGCGGCGCGTCGCCAAGCACTTCGCCCTGCTCCGTCTGCACCGCGTCGCTCTGCTGCGCGACGGTGGCCAGACGCTGCACGGTCTGATGCTGGAAAATATCCTTGGGCGTAAAACGAATGCCGGCCTGCCGCGCGCGGCTGACCACTTGAATCGAAATGATCGAATCGCCGCCCAGCTCGAAGAAATTATCGTGAAGCCCGACCCGCTCGACCTTGAGCACGTCCTGCCAAATCTCCGCCAGACGCTGTTCCAGTTCGCTGCGCGGCGCGGCGTAGGCCTCTTGCACGTGCGCAACGTCCGGCTGCGGCAGTTGTTTGCGATCGAGCTTGCCGTTGGCGGTCAGCGGCAGCCGGTCGAGGAACGCCCAACTGACCGGAACCATGTAATCCGGCAGGGTTTCGCGCAGGTGCAGCTTGATCGAATCGCGCAGCGCGCCCTGCTCGTCCGCGTTCAATGTCTCGGCCGGCACGACCCAGGTCGCCAGTTGCTGACCGCTGAGGCCGTCCACCGCCAGCACCACCGCTTCGCGCACCTGTGGATGCTTGAGCAGTTGCGCTTCGATTTCGCCGAGCTCGATGCGGAAACCACGGATTTTTACCTGGTGGTCGATACGACCGATGTACTCGATCACCCCGTCGCCGCGCAGCCGTGCGAGGTCGCCGGTACGGTAAAGACGCTGGCCGGCGTTGCGGTTGAACGGGTCGGGCACGAAGCGCGTGGCGCTCATGCCGGCCTGATTCAGATAACCACGGGCCAGACCGGCGCCAGCGATGTACAACTCACCAATGCAACCTTGCGGTACCAGGTTCAGCGAGCTGTCGAGCAAGTACCACGACAGGTCGACAATCGGTGCGCCGATCGGGCTGCTGTGATTGCTCTGCAGATCCGCCAGCGACAACGGCCGGTAAGTGACGTGCACGGTGGTTTCGGTGATGCCGTACATGTTGATCAGCGTCGGCGCGCGGTCGCCAAAATGCTCGAACCACGGACGCAGATTCTGTACTTCCAGCGCCTCGCCGCCGAACACCACGTAACGCAGGGCATTGCTGCGGCTCGACTCGCAGGCGACCTGCATCAACGGCTTGAACGCCGACGGTGTCTGGTTCAGCACCGTGACGTTTTCATCGCACAGCAGCGTGTAGAAATCCTCCGGCGAACGGCTGACATCGTGCGGCACCACCACCAGTTTGCCGCCGTACAACAGCGCGCCGAAAATCTCCCACACCGAAAAGTCGAACGCGTAGGAATGGAACAGCGTCCAGCTGTCCTGCGCGCCGAAATCGAACCAGTGCTCGGTGGCGCTGAACAGGCGCATCACGTTGCCGTGCGGCAGCAAGGCGCCCTTGGGTTTGCCGGTGGAACCGGAGGTGTAGATGACGTAGGCCAGATTGTCCGGCGTGGTCAGGCATGGCGGGTTGCTTGCGATGCCGTGCTCCGGCGTTTGATCCAGATCGAGGCAGACCAGCCCCGGCGGAATCGGCAATTTCCCGAGCAAATGCCCCTGGGTCAACAGCAAGTGAATGCCGCTGTCGTCGATCATGTAGCTCAAGCGGTCATCCGGGTAGCTTGGGTCCAGCGGCACATAGGCGCCGCCGGCCTTCAGCACCGCGAGAATGGCGACGATCATGTCCAGCGAACGCTCCACCGCAACGCCGACGCGCACGTCCGGGCCGACGCCCTGCTCGATCAGCGTGTGCGCCCACAGGTTGGCGCGGTGATTGAGTTCGGCGTAGGTCAGGCGTTGCCCGGCACAGCTCACCGCCACCGCATCGGCATGCCGCTCGGCCTGGGCCTCGATGGCTTGCTGGATGCACGGCGTCAGCGGTTGTTCAATCAGCGACGGATTCCATTGCGCCAACAGCTGTTGCTGCTGGCCGGCGGCGAGCATCGGCAATTGGCCGATACGCTGGCTCGGCTCGGCGACGATCGCTTGCAACAGCGCGGTCCAGTGCTGCGCCAGGCGCTCGATGGTCGCTGCGTCGAACAGGTCAGTGGCGTACTTGAGCACCGCTTCGATGCCGTGGGCCTGTTCGGTGGTGTTGAGGGTCAGGTCGAATTGCGCGGTCTGGCTCTGCCATTCCAGCGGTTCGATGTTCAGGCCGTTGAGGCGTGTCGCGATGCTCGCGCGGCGCTCGGCCTGGTGGTTGAACATCACCTGGAACAACGGACTGTGACTGAGGCTGCGGCCCGGTTCCAGCGCTTCGACCAGTTGCTCGAAGGGCAAGTCCTGATGCGCCTGCGCCTCCTGCGCCGTCTGTTTGACCTGACGCAGCAGTTCGATAAACGGCAGCTCTGCGTCGATGTCCGCCTTGAGCACCTGGGTGTTGACGAAGAAGCCGATCAGCCGCTCGATTTCCACCCGGCCACGGTTGGCCACCGGCACGCCGACACGGATGTCGCTTTGCCCGCTGTAGCGATGCAGCAAGGCCTGAAACGAAGCCAGCAGCAACACGAACAGGGTGACGCTTTCCTGCCGGGCAAACGCTTTGAGGGCATGGCTCAGCGCCGGGTCGAGAATCAGGTTGTAGCTGGCGCCGGCGAAGCTTTGATCGACCGCGCGCGGGCGATCCAGCGGCAACTCCAGCACCGGTTGTTCGCCGCCGAGTTTTGCCTGCCAGTAGGCCAGTTGCCGCTCCTGCTCACCGGCCTCCATCCACTGGCGCTGCCACAAGGCGTAATCGGCATATTGAATCGGCAGTGCCGGCAGGCCGGCGTCGTGACCGAGGTTGAAACCGGCGTAGAGCTGCACCAGTTCCTCGATCATCACTTGCAGCGACCAGCCATCGGAAACGATGTGGTGCAGGGTCAGCACCAGCACATGCTCAGCGGGGTTGACCTGCAGCAGCGCGGCACGCAGCAACGGGCCGTGCTGCAGATCGAAAGTCTTCTGGCTCTGAGACTGGACGAAAGCCTCGATCGAGTGCTCCGGGTCATGCGCCAGATCAGCGCTCAGGTTGTGAATATCGAGGGTAAAAGGTCCTGCGGGCAGGACCACTTGCAAGGGTTGCGCGCTGTCTTGAGAGAACACCGTGCGCAAGGTTTCGTGGCGCTCGATCAGCGCCGCAATGCTGCGTTCCAGTGCCGGCACATCCAGCGGCCCTTGCAAGCGCAGGGCCGTCGGAATGTTGTAGGCCGCGCTGTGCGGTGCCCACTGCCACAGGAACCACTGGCGCTGCTGAGCGTAGGACAGCAACAACGGCTCTTCAGCCGTGCGCTTGAAAACCGGGGCAATGTCAAAGAGGTTGACGCCTTTCTGCTTGAGCAGAACCGCCAGAGCCTTTCTTTGCTTAGCCGAAAGTTGTCCTACCGACTCGATTAACTCTTGCACGCGTTTTTCCCTCTCAAGAAATCAGTTTTTCCAGATCATCGAGGGATAGACGTTTGAGGGCCTCCAGTGATTTAGCCAATTCATCCTGAACGGGCGACATTTCGACGCGCAGCGCTTCGATCCGCGCGCAGAAATCCTTGAGCGTGTCGGTCTCGAACAACGCCTTGAGCGGCACCTTGTCGCCCAGACGTTCCTGCACCCGGGTCACCACCAATGTCGCCAGTAACGAATGGCCGCCGAGCTGGAAGAAGTTGTCCGCCAGCCCTACCCGCTCGACTTCCAGCACTTGCTGCCAGATCGTCGCGACCTCCCACTGCAAGTCGCTTTGCGGTGCCTGGTATTGCTCCTGCGTCGGGCTCTCGCCCAACGCCATCAGCGCCTTGCGATCGAGCTTGCCGTTGGGCGTCAGCGGGATCGCGTCGATCAGGTGCAGATGCCCCGGCACCATGTGCGCCGGCAAGCGACTGGCCAAGGCATTGCGCACCCGCTCGGCCAGCGTCGACCGCTCGCTGTCCGGTGCGGCGACGAGGTAGGCATGCAGGTGTTTGCCTGCGGCGCCGTCCTGCGCCAGTACCACCGCCTCACGGATATCGTCGAGTTCCAGCAGGCGTGCTTCGATCTCGCTGAGTTCGATGCGGAAGCCGCGAATCTTCACCTGATGGTCGGCGCGACCGATGTACTCGATGTTGTCCTCATCGCCCTGGCGCACCAGATCGCCGGTGCGGTACAGGCGCTCGCCGTTGCTCGCGTAAGGATTCGGCACAAAGCGTTCGGCGGTCAGCGCGGCGCGGCGCAGATAGCCGCGCGTCACCCCGGCACCCGCCAGATACAGCTCGGCCGCCACTCCCTCGGGCGGCACCTGCAACTGACTGTCGAGCAGGTACGCCACGGTGTTGTCCAGCGGCCGGCCAATATTCGCCCGGCCCTTTGGCGTGCGCAGGGTGAAGGTCGAATAAGTGGTGTCCTCCGACGGCCCGTAAAGATCGTAGACCTGCTGCACCTGAGTGCTGGCGTAGAGGCTGTCGACCAGACCCTGCTTGAGCGGTTCGCCGGCCAGATTGATGGTGCCGACCGACGACGGAATCTGCCCGGCCCTTTGCAACGCGGCGATCGCCGACGGCACGGTATTGATCAGCGTTACCTCATCGCGCGCCGGCAAATCCGCCAGCGCCAGGGCGTTGTCGGCCAGCACCAGGCAGCCTCCGCAGGCCAGCGTGACGAAGATTTCCCACACCGAGAGATCGAAGCAGATCGAGGTCGAGGCCAGCACGCCGCGCAATTGTTCTTCGCGATAGACCCCAGCCGACCATTGAATCAGCGCCGATAGATTGCCGTGGCTGATTGCTACGCCTTTCGGTTTGCCGGTGGAGCCGGAGGTGTAGATCACGTACGCCAGATTGTCTGCCGCGAGGTTAACCAGCGGCGCAGTGGCCGGGTATTCGCTGGCGACGTTCTCGTCCACCAGCAGCACCTGCGCACTCAAGGTTTCGGGCAGCATCGCCAATGCCGCTGGCTCAGTGAGCAGCACCGCCGCGCGGCTGTCGTCGAGCATGTGCAGCAAGCGTTCCTGCGGGTAATCCGGATCGAGCGGTACGTAGGCGCCACCGGCCTTGAGGATCGCCAGCAAGCCGACCAGCATCTGCGGCGTGCGGCGCATGCACACGCCGACGCGCACTTCCGGCCCGACGCCCATGCCTTGCAGCTTGTGCGCCAGACGATTGGCCCGGGTATCGAGGTTTTGGTAAGCGATGGATTGCTCAGCGAACAGCACCGCGTTCGCCTGTGGCTGTCGCTGCACTTGCGCGGCGATGTGCGCCAGCACTGTGCGTTGATCCGGCGTGGTAACCGGCGCCTTGCCCCACTCGATCGCTTGTTGCCGTTGTGGCTCGGCGAGCAGTTGCAGCGCGCCCAGCGGCTGCGTGGCGTCGGCGAGGAACTGCTCGAGCAGGCCTTGCAACTGCGCACTCAACACACTGATCGCTGGAGCGTCGAAACTGGCCTGATCGTAACTCACGCCCAGACTCAGCTCGCGGCCGGTGACCGCCACCAGCGTCAGCGGATAGTTGGTCTGCTCCTGCCGGCGGATTGCCGAGAACTTCAGGCCCGTCTCAGGGCCCTGCGCCAGTGCTTCAGCCATCGGATAGTTTTCGAACACCAGAATGCTGTCGAACAACGCCCCGGCGCCCGTACCGGCCCAGCGCTGAATGTCATACAGCGGCGTGTGTTCGTGCTCGCGCAAGGCCAGGTTGAGGTTTTGCACCTGTTGCAGCCATTGGCTGACGCCGATTTCCGGCGATGGCGCCGCCACCACCGGCAAGGTGTTGATGAACAGGCCGATCTGCTGCTCGACGCCCGGCAAATCGGTTGGCCGTCCGGCGACCGTCGCGCCAAACGCCACGTGGTCCTGGCCTGTATAACGCTGCAACAGCAGCAGCCACGCCGCTTGTACCAGCGTGTTGAGGGTGACTTTCTGCTCGCGGGCGAAGCGGTTCAGTTCGGCGGTCAGCGGTTCGCTGAACACATGCTCGTGATCGGCATAGCCGCTGGCGGCGTGCCTGACCGGTATGGCGCTGGCCAGTCGCGTCGGCTGTTCAAGGTCCGCCAGCGCCGCACTCCAGAACTGTCGACTGGCCTGCTGATCACGCTGGCCGAGCCATTCGATGTAATCGCGATAACGCCCCTGCCCTGCGCTCGGCGCGATGCCGGCGTAACGTTGCAGCACTTCGCCGAACAACTGCGAAGTGCTCCAGCCGTCCATGAGGATGTGATGGCAGGTGTAGATCAGGTGATGAGTGTGCTCATCGGTGCGCACCAACGTCACGCGCAACAGCGGTGCGTCGAGCAGATCGAAGCCGTTATGCAGGTCTTCAGTGGCCAGATGATCAAGCGCGGATTCCAGGCCAGCGCGACCGCGCCAGTCCTGCACTTGCCACGGCATCTGCACGCGGCTGCGCACCACTTGCACCGGCGCGGCGGCATCCTGCGGCCAGACGAACGCCGTACGCAGAATATCGTGAGCTTCGAGGGTCTGCTGCCAGGCCTGGCGGAAGCGCTCGGCGTCGAGCTGCTCGACGTCGACGCGCAGCTGATTGGTGTAGGCCGGGCTGTCCGGCTCGTTACGACTGTGGAACAGAATGCCTTGCTGCATCGGCGACAGCGGGTACAGATCGACGATGTCACGCGGCGCAATCGGCAATGCCGACAGCTGCGCCTGGGTCAGGTTGGCGAGGTTGAAATCCGAAGGAGTCACGCCACCTGCCCCGCTCGCGCAGCAATGTTCGATCAGGCGTTCCAGTTCGCGGCGATAGGCCTCGGCCAACGCCTCGATGGTCTCGGCGCGGTACATGCCGCTGCCGAAGGTCCAGGTCAGTTCCAGCTCACCGCCGAGAACCTGTCCGTCGACGCTCAGCCAATTGCCCAGCGGCGCTTGCCCATCCTGATTGGCGCCGGTGCTGTCAGCGCTTGGCAGGAACAACGCGCCTTGCTCGGCGCTGAACGCGCCGTCGAACTGACCGAGGTAATTGAAGGTCACCCGTGGTTGCGCCAGCGTCTGCAACTCGGCTGCACGCGTGAGGTAACGCAGCACGCCATAACCGATGCCTTTGCCCGGCACGGCGCGCAGTTGCTCCTTGATCGCGCACAGCGACGCAGCGGGATTGGCCTGCGGAGTCAGGCGCACCGGGAACAGGCTGCTGAACCAGCCGACCGTGCGGCTCAGGTCGATGTCGTCGAACAGGTCTTCACGACCATGGCCTTCGAGCTGGATCAACACCGACGGCTGCTCGCTCCAGTCACACAGCACCCGCGCCAAAGCCGTCAGCAACAGATCGTTGATCTGCGTGCGATAAGCCGCCGGGGCGACTTTCAGCAGCTTCTCGGTCAGTGTCTGGCTCAGGCGCGTACTGGCGCGAGCGGCCTGGGCGCGGGTCTGGCTGTCCACGGCGAAATCTTGTGGCAGTGCCGCGTCTTCCGCCGCCAGGGTCTGGCGCCAATAATCGCGTTCGCCGGCAAGCGCTTCACTCTGCGCATAACGATGCAACTGCTCGGCCCAGTTGTGCAGCGAACTGCTCTGGCCTGGCAACACCGGCGCCGTCCCCGCCGCCAATGTCTGGTAAGCCTGCTGCAAGTCCTCCAGCAGAATGCGCCACGACACGCCGTCGACCACTAGGTGATGAATCACCAGCAACAAGCGCTGCTCGGCGTTCGGCAGGTTGACCAGCACCGCGCGCAGCAACTGCCCGCGTTGCAGATCGAGGCTGCGCTGCGCCGCGTCGGCCACGGCCGGCAAGGCATCGAGACTGTCCAGCTCGCGCAGCCAAAGCAGTTCGGCATCGCGCTGAGTCTGCGGCAACGCCTGCCAGCTATCGCCCGACTGCACAAAGCTCAAGGCCAGCGCTTCGTGCTGTTCGACCAGCGCCGCCAGCGCCTTACGCAAATGCACGGCGTCCAGCGCCAGGGTCGGTTGCAGCATCACTGACTGGTTCCAGTGCTGGCGCTGGGCAATCGGCGTGTCGAAGAAGCGCAACTGGATCGGCAGCAACGGCAACGGCCCGCGTGCCACTGGTGCCGCGACGGCAGCCGGTTTGGCTTCGATCAGTTTGGCCACAGCAGCCAGTTGGCCGATGGTCTGTTTTTCGAACAACTGCTTGGGGCTGAGCTTGATGCCCTGGCGCTTGGCCCGGGCGATGATCTGCAAGCTGAGGATCGAGTCGCCACCCAGCTCGAAGAAGTTATCGCTGCTGCCAACCCTTTCGAGCTTGAGCACTTCGGCCCAGATCGCGGCCAGTTTCTCCTCGATCTCACCGACCGGCGCGACGAACTGCTGGCTGACCACGCCGGGCACTGGCAAGGCACGCTTGTCGAGCTTGCCGTTCGCGGTCAGCGGCAAGTGGTCGAGTAACAGCAACTGCGCCGGCACCAGGTAATCCGGCAGCCGCGCCTGCAACTGCTCGCGCAGTTCCTGCGCCTGCACCTTCGCGCCCACTGCCGGCACGCACCATGCCAGCAGTTGCAGGCGCGCCGGGTCGTCATCCAGTGGCAGCGCGAGCACGGCGGCTTCGCTGACACCGTCGAGGCTGAGCAACACCCGCGCGACTTCCGCAGGCTCGACACGGTAGCCGCGCACTTTGACCTGATCGTCGGCACGACCGATGAATTCCAGCGCCTGCTCGCGATTGCGCCGAACCCGGTCGCCACTGCGGTACACCCGCGCGCCGGGGTTCCCAAACGGATCAGGCAGGAAACGCTCAGCGGTGAGCCCCGGCTGATTCAGGTAGCCCAGGGCAACGCTGTCGCCGCCGATGTACAACTCACCGGCAACCTGATCAGCTACCGGGTTCAGCACATCGTCGAGCACATAGACATGGGCACCGGCCAGCGCTGTGCCGATCGGAACACTGCGCGCCTGGGCGGCGAGTTCTTCGACCTCGTGGGTCAGCACGCCCACGGTGGTTTCGCTCGGGCCATAGTGGTTGATCAGACGACAGCCCGGTTTGAGCTGGCGTAGGCGTTCGACCAGTGCCGGCGAACAGGCTTCGCCGCCGACGATCAGCGCGTGTTCCGGCAACACGTCGGCAGGCGTGGCCGCCTGCAACAGCGCGGCGAGATGTCCGGGGACGATTTTCAGCACGCCAACGCGATGGCAGGCCATGTATTCGGCAAAGCGATCCGGGTCGAAGCCGAGTTCTTCCGGCAGCACATGCAGCAGTCGGCCCGAGCACAACGCGCCGAACAGCACGGTGAAGCCAAGGTCAGCGGCGATGGTCGAGACCAGCGCCATGCTCGCCTCGGGCGCCGGCGCCAGACGTTCGAGGACGCCGCGCACATAACTGCCCAGCGCGCCGTGGCTCACCACTACGCCCTTGGGTTGTCCGGTGGAGCCGGAAGTGTGAATCACGTAGGCCGGCGACTGCGCATACAGCGTCAGCTCAGGCGCGGACGCCGGCAGCGACTGCCATTGCTTCGATGTGAACGTCAGGCCCTGACAGCCCTCAACCGCCAATTCGCTGACCCGCACATCGCCTTCAGCACCGATCATCGCCCGCGCCTGCGCAGCGCCGAGCATCTGTTGCAGGCGCGCGCTTGGCGCCTTGACGTCGAGCGGCATGTACACCGCGCCAGCCTTGAGAATCGCCAACAGGCAAGTCAGCCAGTCCAGCGAACGTTCCAGCAGCACCGCCACCGGGTCGCCAACGTTGACGCCCTGCGCACGCAAATAATGGGCGAGACGATTGGCCTCCTCATCCAGCGCCTGGAAGGTCACCGTTTGCTTGAGATCCCGAGCGGCCAGCGCCTGCGGCTGCCGCGCCACTTCACGCGCCCAATGTTGCAACACCGTCAACGCCGGTTCGCGTTGGCTGGCAAGCGCAGCAGGCCGTGGCGTCGCTACCGTGTGGAGCGGCGCCTGCGGCGAGTTGAGCAACTGTGTAAACAGGTCCAGCAACATCGGCACAAAACCGGCGACCGTTTCCGCCCGATAGAGATCGCTGGCATAGGTCATCTGACCGTGGATCAGCGCGCCGTCGTCGGTAATGTCCAGCGCCAGATCGAAGTGCGTGCCGTCCTTGGCCAGCGGATATTCGCTGACGGTCAGGCCGGGCAAGGCCATCGAGCGTTGTTTCTGCATGCCGACGTTCTGGTTGAACTTGGCTTGAAACAGCGGGTTGTGGCCCAGGGTGCGTTCGGCGACCAATTCGTCGACCAGTTGCTCGAACGGCAACTCCTGATGTGCCTGTGCGCCGAACGCCGCTTCACGCACCTGCGCGAGCAAATCGGCGAAACTGCCGCGCTCATCGACCTGGCAACGCAGCACCTGGGTGTTGACGAAGAAACCGATCAGTCCCTCGACTTCGGCGCGGCCACGGTTGGCATTCGGCACGCCGACACGAATGTCGCGCTCGCCGGCCAGACGCGAAAGGAACAGCGAGAACCCCGCCAGCACCAGCATGAACAGGCTGATGCCCTGGCTGCGCGCAAAAACGTTGAGCTGTTGCGACAGGTCGGTGCCGAAATCAAAGCTCAGGGTCTGTCCTGCAAAGCTTTGCGTCAGCGGTCGGGCAAAGTCCGGCGCCACTTCCAGCAGCGGATGTTCGTCGCCTAACTGCTGACGCCAGTAGTCGAGCTGGCGCTCGCCCTCGCCGGCCTCCAGCCAGCGCCGCTGCCAGATCGCATAGTCGGCGTACTGCAACGGCAGCGCCGGCAGTTGCGGCTCGCGCTGCAGGCTGAACGCCTGATAGCACTGCACGAATTCCTTGACCATGACGTCCATCGACCAGCCATCGGAGACGATGTGATGCATGCTCACCACCAGCACGAACTCATCGTCGGCCAAAGCAAACAGGCTGGCGCGCAACAGCGGGCCGTGGCGCAGATCGAACGGTTGCGCGGTGACGTCTTGCACGTGTTGCGCGAGCACTTTTTCGCGCTCTTGCACGGCGACGCCGGTCAGATCAAAGCGTTCCAGTGCAATTTTCTGCTGCTCGAGAATCAGCTGATGCGCTTGATCGCCGTCGGTGTGAAACACCGTGCGCAACACTTCATGGCGCGCCAGCAGATGATCGAACGAGCGGCTCATGGCTGACTCATTCAGCGAACCTTTGAGACGCAAGCCAGCGGCCATGTTGTACGCGGCGCTGTGCGGTTCCAGTTGCCAGAGGAACAGCAGGCGTTGCTGGGCGAACGACAGGGGAATCTGCGCGCAGTCGTGGCGGCTGACCGGCAGCGGCAACAGGCTGAAATCCTTGCCCTCCTCGCGCAGCTTGGCGAGAAACAGCCGACGCTGTTCCAGCGGTAGGCCGACGAACCTTTTTGCAATACGTTCCGCCATCGTGCCGCTCATACTTCTTCTCCTTGCAAAGCATTCATGAACTGATCCATGTCGGACCAGTCGTCGTCGCCGCTCGCCTCGGCCAGTTGCCCGAGCACCTCGGCGAGATCCGCCAGCAGCGGTTTTTCGAACAGGCTGCGCAGCGGCAGCACCACGCCCATCTGCTCCTTGACCCGCGCAATCACCTGCGCGGCCAGCAACGAATGGCCGCCCAGTTCAAAAAAGTGATCGTCCAGGCCCACACGCGGCACGTGCAGCACCTCGGCCCAGACTTGCGCCAGACACTGCTCGGCTGGCGATTGCGGGGCGCGGTAATCGCCCTGCAACTGCGCCGGATCCGGCGTCGGCAAGGCCTTGCGGTCGAGCTTGCCACTCGGTGTCAGCGGCAGATTCGCCAGCAACAGCAGATGCCCCGGCACCATGTAATCCGGCAGGCTGGCTTGCAGCGCAGCGCGGGTCTGCTGACGGAAGGCCGTTTGCGTTGCCGCGCTGGCAAGCACCGCAGGTTCTGTCACCACGTAAGCGACCAGTTGCGCACCGCCGGCGAATGGCACCGCCAGCACCACTGCCTCGCGAACGCGCGGACATTGCTGCAGGCGCGATTCGATCTCGCCCAGTTCGATGCGGAAGCCGCGAATCTTCACCTGATGATCGACCCGGCCGACATACTCCAGCGCGCCATCGCCGCGCAGCCGCGCACGGTCGCCAGTGCGATACAGGCGCTGGCCGTCGGCAAACGGGTCGGCAATGAAACGCTCGGCGCTGAGGCTAGGTTGGCGCTGATAACCGCGCGCCAGCCCCGGCCCACCGATGTACAACTCGCCCACCGCGCCTTGCGGCAGCAGGTTCAGATCATCGTCGAGCACGTACAGACGCCGTGCTGCCAGTCCGTGGCCGATCGGCATGCCGCGCCACGACACGTCCTGTGCGGTCAGCGCGGTGCAGTCATGAATCGTCGAGACCACCGTGGCCTCGGTCGGGCCGTAGGTATTGAGCAGGCGCACATGGCCGAGCCCGGCCTGCTTCCACAGACGCAAGCCGTCCACCGCCATGGCTTCACCGCCGACGTGAATCTGCCGCAGCGCGCCGAAACTGGCCGGCGGTTTCGCCGCGTATTCCTGCACCAGCCAATACCAATAAGCCGCCGGCAGGTCGGCCAGAGTGATGCCCTGATCGATGATCACCTGATGCAGCGTCGCGCTGTCCCACAACGGCGCATCGCGCATGACCACGCTGGCGCCATGGCACAGCGGCGGGAAAAACTGCTCGACGAAACCGTCGAAGCTGCTGGTGGCGAATTGCAGAACCCGGTCGCCTTCGCGCAGATCGCTGTAGTCGATGGCGCGGGCGACGAACTCGCTCAGCGCGCCATGACTGACCGCCACGCCTTTCGGCCGCCCGGTGGAACCCGAGGTGTAGATCACGTACGCGAGGTTGTCGGCCTCGACCGTGACCGACAGATTGTCGCTCTGCCCGCTGGCGGGCAACTGCTCCAGACACAGGCACTCGATGCCGTCGAGCGGCGGCAGGCTGGCAAGGCTTTGCTGATCACTGAGCAACAGTTGCAAACCACTGTCAGCGAGCACATGGCGCAAGCGTTCGGCTGGGGTCTGTGGATCCAGCGGCACATAGGCACCACCGGCCTTGAGCACGGCCAGCAGCGCTACCGCCAATTCCAGCGAACGCCCCAGCGCGACACCGACCAGCACGTCCGGGCCGACACCCTGTGCGCGCAACTGATGGGCCAAGCGATTGCTTCGAACGTTTAGTTCGTCGTAGCTGAATACTGGTGCAGGGGCAGTGGCCAACAGCACCGCCGGCGCTTGCGCAGTCCGTGCGACCTGCGCTTCGAACAGGCTTTGCACGCTGGTAAACCGAGGCACTGGCGCAGTCGCTTGAATCAACGCTTGCCGCTCGCCCTCGGCGAGCATCGCCATCTCGCCGACCAACTGCTGCGGGTCGCGGCACACCGACTGGAGAATGTTGCGCCAATGCCCGGCCAGCGCGGCGATGGTTGCGGCATCAAAAATATCCGTGGCGTAAGTGAAGGCGGCAAACAGTTGCTCGCCCTCCTCGCGGGTGTCGAGCATCAGATCGCTGGTGGCTGCATGTTGCCGAGCGCTGCCGGCCAGTTGTTCCTCGCTCAGATAGCCCACGCGCAAGCCTGAAGCGAGTTGCGCCTGGTGCAAATCGGTGACCAGCGGCTGGTGATTGAACATCACTTGAAACAGCGGATTGTGGCTCTGGCTGCGCGCCGGTTGCAGGGCTTCGATCAGGGCGTCGAACGGCAGATCCTGATGGGCCTGAGCACCCAGTGCAGCCTGGCGCAGGCTCTGCAGCAGCTCGGCGAATGGCGTTTGTGCAGTGACCGCGCTGCGCAGGATCTGCGTGTTGACGAAGAAGCCGATCAGGCCCTCGGTTTCACTGCGGGTGCGGTTGGCGATCAGCCCGCCGACACGAATATCGGTCTGGCCGCTGTAGCGATGCAACAGGGTCTTGAACGCCGCCAGCAACACCACGAACAACGTCACGCCCTGACGCTGGGCAAGGTTTTTCAGCTCTTCGCGCAAGGCCGCGTCGATCACCGTTTCCAAGCGTGCGCCCTGATGGCTGGACTGCGCCGGATAGGCCCGATCGGTGGGCAACTCCAGCACTGGATGTTCGTCGCCCAGTTGCGTGCGCCAGTAGTCCAGTTGCCGCTCGCGCTCACCGGCCTCCAGCCAGCTGCGCTGCCACAGTGCGTAGTCGCGGTAATGCACGGTCAACGGCGCCAGCGTCGGTTCACGCCCGGCGACCAGCGCGTCGTAAGTGCGCATGAATTCGTCGATCAGAATGTTCATCGACCAGCCGTCGGCGATGATGTGGTGCAGGGTCAGCAGCAGCACGTGTTCCTGCGCGGCCAGGCGCAACAGCCGCAGACTCAGCAGCGGGCCGTTCTGCAGGTCGAAGGCCTGGGTCGCCTCGGCCATCATGTGCTGCTGCGCCAGCGGCAAGCGCTGGGCTTGGGGCAACTCGCTCAGGTCAGTCACGGGTAGTTTCAGTGGCTTAGGTTCGGCCACACGCTGGAAGGCCCGCTCGCCATTTTGGCCGAAGGTGGTGCGCAAACATTCGTGGCGCGCCGCCAGACGGCTGAAGGCTTGCTCCAATGCTTCGACTTGCAGATCGCCATCCAGACGCACCGCCATCGGCAAGTTATAGGCTGCGCTGGTCGGCTCCAGTTGCCAGAGAAACCACATGCGCTGCTGCGCGTAAGACAGGCCGTCACGCTCGGCGATGCCGTCGCAGGCGGTCATTGGAAGCTGCGCAAAATCGATGCCCTCGCGGGCCATGCCGGCGAGGAACAGACGGCGTTTGTCCTGGGGCAATTCGATAAAGCGGCGGGCTAGTTTCTGTGCGTCTGCGGCATTCATGCGTGGAGTCCTTGCTGATCGGCGGCGTGACCTGGAGACCCGGTCGTATCAACAAGAACGAATGGCCCGCGCGATGATTTAGCGCGCCAGCGGCATTCACGGCCCGACGGTACAAAGGCCAGACAGACAAATGCCGAAGCCGGTACAGGCCCGGATTCGGCATTTGAGTTGAAGAGTGGCGAAGCGCCTAACGCACGTCCTGCGAATGCCCCTCGGCCATCGCCACGATGACTTTGCGCGGCCCTTCGAACGGTGAGCGCGCGTGAGCCGAAAGCATGTTGTCGAGCATCAGCACATCGCCCTCCTGCCAGGGGAAACTGATCGCACAGTCGTCGAGCACCGCACGAATCTGCGCCAGCACTTCGTCTTCGATCGGCGAGCCGTCGCCGTAGTAGACGTTACGTGGCAGGTCTTCTTCGTCAACGATGTCGAGCAGGCTTTCGCGCACGTCCGCTGGCAGGTTGGAGATGTGAAACAGGTGCGCCTGATTGAACCAGACGTGGTCGCCGGTCACCGGGTGCACCGCCACCGCCTGACATGTCTGCCGCGTGCGCAGCTCACCGTCGTCCTTCCACTCGCAGACAATGCCGTGGGCCTTGCAGTAGGCCTCGACGACTTCGCGGTCTTCGGTGTTGAACACGTCTTCCCAAGCGACATCGAGGCCATTGCCAAAGTTGCGCACGTACATCAGGCCCTTGCTGACGAACCGCTCGCGGATCGCCACGGGGATGCGCCGGTAGACTTCGCGGCTGTCGGCAATCGGCGTCTCGCCTCCGGACCTGGCAGCGATCATGCTGTAGAACCAGATCTTCATCGGCCAGTCGCGGGAATAGGCCTGCTCGTTGTGCAGCGGAATGCTCTGGTGCGCCGGGTATTCGGTGGAGGTGTACACGCCTTGAGTGACGTTGGTGCGCGGCGTCGAGCCGAACTCGTAGTTCAGCAGCGGATGGCCGAAACTCGCGGCGAACTGGCGGAACTGCTCGGCGCCATCGAGGCGAAAACCGCGAAATAGCACACCACCGTCGCGCAGCAGATGCTCGTCGACCAAGGCCTTCAATTCATCGAATACCGCCAACAGATCGGTGTCGGCATCGCCCGCCTCGACCAACAGCGGCAAACGTCCGCGCTGCGGCAGCAACGGCCGCACGGAAAACCCCAGAGCAACAGCCATGACTGGCCTCCTGAAAATGATAGATGAGGCGCGTCTCAGAACGCCGGTTGCGCCGCCTGTGCAAGGCGTCGGTGATGCACTTCCAGATGGGTCTTGATCGTGCGAATGACCCGCGCTTCATGTTCATGAATGAAGAAATGCCCGCCGGTCATCATGTCCACCGAGAAACTGCCCAGGGTCTCTTTGCTCCAGCCGATCAGTTGTTCGGTGGTGGCGCGGTCTTCCTTGCCACCGAGCACGTGCACCGGGCAATTGAGCAGGGGCCGCTCGGCAGGCGTAAAGCGGCCGCACATCATGAAATCGGCGCGCAGCACCGGCAGGGTCAGGCTCATCAGCTCTTTATTGGCGAGGACTTCTTCGCTGGTGCCTTGAAAGGTGCGCAACTGTTCGATGAGTTCTTCATCACTGCGCGGTTCGGCAAAGCCGCGGTCGTAGTCGCTGCGCATGGTCGGTGCGGCGGTGCCGGAGGCGAACAGCGCCAGCGGCTCCGGCACACCCGACTCGCGAAAGGCATGGGCCAGTTCGCAGGCGAGCAACGCACCGAGGCTATGCCCGAACAACGCATACGGGCCTTGCAGCCCCGGCTTGTGCTCGCGCGCCAGTTGCCGCGCCAGTGCGCGCATGTCGGTTTGCAGCGGTTCATCGAACCGCGCGCCACGCCCCGGCAGTTCCACCGGTTGCAATTGCAGCCACGTCGGCAGTTGACGCCGCCAGCGGCTGTAAACCATGGCGCTGGCGCCCGAATAGGGCAGGCACAGCAATGTCAGCTTGGTCACCGCGCTTTCCTTGAAAAATGTGTCTGCAAGAAAGACGGATCACTCGCCGGACAAATTAGTCGCCCGGCCGCTAAATTCCCCCGCCAGCCGCTCGTTGCCTGTTCAGGAAAAAAACAACAATCGCGAGGGAATCACCGTGGACCTGCAGAGCATTCTGGGCAAGTTGTTCGCCAACGCCGGCGCGGTCGGCATCGAGGGGGTTTTCCAGTTCATTTTCAGCGCGCAGCAGGCGTACTGGTACGACATCAAGACCAGCCAGCGCACGGCAGTCGGGCGCCACCCGCGTCCGGACGTGACCATCGAAGTCGCGGAAAAGGATTTTCTCGGGATCATGGCCGGCGTGGTCAACGTCGAGGAACTGTTCGCCAGCGGTCGCTTGAAGATTGGCGGCAACATGGGCCTGGCGACGATGTTGCCGCAGATCATCGACCACGCCCGCCAAGGTGGCGGCACGGTGGAAAAGGTCGACATGAACAAGCGCTACCCGACGCCGCCACGCTTCAGCGAAAAGCTCACTGCCGCGCTGCCTCGCCAGACCAGCGTCGAACGCCGTGTGCGCGCCGAGTTGAGCCGGCACGAATTCGAAACCCGTTATCTGCCCAACGGCATTCCGCTGGTGATCAGCAATGCCCTGCACGACTGGCCGTTGTTCAGCCTGAGCCGTGAGGAATCGCTGGTGCATTTCGCTGAACTGCAAGGCATCACCCGCCATGGCGATTACGTGAAGAAGACCTTTTCCACCGAGCGTGATTTCCGCTCGACCTCGATGGCCGAATTCATAGCCTCGCTGGACAGCCCGGCAGGCAAAGGCGCGGACGGCGAGCCGCCGGCGTACATGGGCAACAACATCCTGCCCGCGCAGTTGTTGCAACAGATCCAGTACCCGCCCTACTTCGACACGTCGCTGTTCATTCCGCCACGTATCTGGATCGGCCCCAAGGGCACGCTGACGCCCTTGCACCGCGATGACACCGACAACCTCTTCGCCCAGGTTTGGGGCCAGAAGAAATTCACCCTCGCCGCGCCGCATCACCGCGAAGCGCTGGGCACCTGGTCGACCGCGCCCAAAGGTGGCCTGGATGGCTGCGATTTCAACCCGGACGCGCCGGACTATGAACGTTTCCCGGCAGCGCGGGAGGTGACGTTTTTGCGGGTGACGCTGGAGGCTGGGGATCTGCTGTTTTTGCCAGAGGGCTGGTTCCATCAGGTGGAGTCGGTGTCGACGTCGCTATCTGTCAACTTCTGGGTTAACTCAGGACGCGGCTGGTAACACCGCAAAATAACTGTGGGAGCGAGCCTGCTCGCGAATGCGTTGTATCAGGTATGAAGATATTTACTGACACACCGCCTTCGCGAGCAGGCTCGCTCCCACAGTGGAATTTCATTTCAAGTGACGGAAACTTTGAAACGCTGAAACCAGCACCACCGCCCCCGCCGCAATCGCCAGCCAGAAGCCGCTACGCGCGCCAAACGCATCCACCAGCGCGCCGGAGCCAGCAGCGCCGATCGCCACGCCGATGCTCAGCCCGGTCACCAGCCAGGTCAGGCCTTCAGTCAGTTTGGCCGGCGGCACGATGCGTTCGATCAACGCCATCGCCACAATCAACGTCGGTGAAAAGAACAGCCCGGCGATAAATACCGCGATCGACAAGCCAAGGATGTTGCTCGCCAAAAGCAGCGGCAGCGTGGTCACCGCCGTCGCCACGCCGCCGTAGAGAAACAGGCGCGGCAACGGCAGTTTCGAACGCATCGCACCGAAGGCGATGCCGGCCAGGCATGAGCCGATCGCGTATACCGACAAAACAATACTCGCCGCTGCCGGCTGGCCCTGATGTTGAGCGAAAGCGACGCTGACCACATCGATGACCCCGACGATCACGCCCATCGCCAGCATCAACGCCAGCAGCCATTGCACGTCGGTCGAGCGAATGATCGAGCCCTGATGCTGCGACTCCTGCGCGTGCACGGGCGGCTCGGTGCTGCGCTGGGCGACAAACGCCGTCACGCCGATGGCCAGGGCCAACAGCGCCGCCAGCGGCCCGGCCTCGGGAAACACCGCAACGGACAGCCCCACCGACAGCGGCGGCCCGACGATAAAACACACCTCGTCGAGCACCGACTCCAGCGCATACGCCGTCTGCAATTGCGGCTGGCCCCGGTAGATTTCGGTCCAGCGCGCCCGCACCATCGCCGACATGCTCGGCATGCACCCGGCCAGCGCGGCGAAGACGAACAACGTCCAGTCCGGCGCCTGCAAACGCGTGCACAGCAGCAACATCAATAACCCGCCGCCACCGGTCAGCGCTGCGATTGGCAGCACCCGCCCCTGCCCATAACGGTCCACCAGCCGCGATACCTGCGGCGCGCAAAACGCCGTGGCCAAGGCAAACGTCGCCGCCACCGCACCCGCCAGCGCATAACCGCGGTTCAACTGCGCAAGCATGGTGATCAGGCCGATGCCGGTCATCGAAATCGGCATGCGCGCCAGCATCCCGGCCAGTACAAAAGCACGGGCGCCGGGGGCGGTGAACAATTCGCGGTAGGGATTTGCCATCGATTGCAGCCTCATCAGGGGCGGCCAAGTTGCCATAGGCTTGAATGCCGTGGAAGCGCGCAATTGTTAGCGGTCTGTGAAGGCCACTGATCTTTCCAGCGCTGAACGACGATGACCACTGGTCGAAAACCCACGCTGACCTGTCAGACCTGACAGGTGTGGTCCCTTGCCTTTTGCGCTCTGATGAGGCCTTGGACCTTCATGTGTCACCGTGAACCCTGCAAACGCACTCAGGAGTCTCGCCATGGACGAATCGTCAATGTTCGTCTCACCCGAAGCGGACAAAGTGCCCTGGGCCGTCCCCGCCCTGTATGGCCTGGCGCCCTTTCGCAACAATGCCGCGCTGGCAGACGAGGTGGATGATCGGCTGATGCCGTGGATCGAGCGGGTGGGGATTTTCCCGGGTCGGCACGACAAGGTCCGCGCCATGGGTTTCGGGCGCTTCGCCATGCTGTGTCATACCGACACCGATGAGCCCGATCGGCTGTTGCTCGCGGCGCAATGTTTCGCCGCGTTGTTCGCCGTGGACGACTACTACTGCGACGATGAGCGAACCGGGTCCGAACCCAGAATGGTCGGGCCACGCCTTTCCCTGGCGCTGGCGGCGCTGGAACCGGTTTACCTGAGCGCACGGTTTCGCCCGGGGCTCGAGCAGGCCTTGAGCGGCGATCCGGTGCTGGTCGCGCTGCGTGCCTATCTGAGGCGGGTCGAGACTTTCGCGACCGCGGCGCAGGTTGCCCGCGTACGCCATGAAATCATTGCCATGTTCGTCACCATGACCGCCGAAGCGGCCTGGCGTATCGAAGGGCTCACGCCCGCGCTCTGGGAATATCTGGCTCAGCGTCAGGTCAACAGTTTCCTGCCGTGCCTGTCGCTGATCGACATCATCGGCGGGTATGAATTGCCCGCCAACGAATACAGCGCACCTGAGGTGCGGCGCGTCACGGCGCTGGCCGCCAGCGCCACGATCATTGCCAATGATCTGTTTTCCGCGCTGAAGGAACAGCAGGCCGGTATCGGCGATTTCAACCTGCCTTTGTTGCTGATCCAAGAACAGGGCTGCGCCCCCGCGCAGGCCATGGCGCAAAGTGCTGCCGTTCACGATGACATCATGCATCTGTATGAGGCGGCAGAACGGGCGGTATTGCCGCACGCCTCGCAGCTACTCCAACGCTACCTGCGCGGACTCAAGAGCTGGCTGGCCGGCAACGTCGAATGGCACCGCAGCAGTGGCCGCTATCAGGTCTGAAGCTGGCGAACTTTTCATGGTTGCAGATGAACTCTCGCCACGGGCCATCAGTCAGCTACTTAAGTCTCTGGAACCAAGGCGCGAATCGTCATGCAGATTTCCCTCGCTCATCAGGTGGCGCTGGTCACGGGCGCCAGCTCCGGCATCGGCCATGCCGCCGCCAAAGCACTCGCTGCGGCCGGCGCTGCGGTCGTGATCAACTACAACAGCAGCGCCGAACCCGCCGAAGAACTGGCTGCACAGATCAACGCCGAAGGCGGCAAGGCCCTCGCCATCGGCGCGGATGTTTCAAAAGAAGAAGATGTCGAGCGGTTGTTCGCCGAGACCGTCGAAGCCTTCGGCTCGCTGGATATTCTGGTGGCCAATTCCGGCCTGCAAAAAGACGCTGCAGCCGTGGACATGACGCTCGACGACTGGAACACGGTGATCGGCGTCAACCTCACCGGGCAGTTCCTCTGCGCGCGGGCGGCGTTGCGGATTTTCCAGCGTCAGGGCGTGCGCGAAGGCGTTTCGCGCGCGGCGGGCAAGATCATTCACATGAGCTCGGTGCACCAGCGCATTCCATGGGCCGGGCATGTCAATTACGCGGCGTCCAAGGGCGGCGTCGATCAGTTGATGCAGAGCCTCGCCCAGGAAGTCAGCCACCAGCGCATCCGTATCAACAGCATCGCGCCCGGTGCGATCAGCACGGCCATCAACACAGAAGCCACTGAAGGCGCGGCCGGCGAAAAACTTCTTGAGTTGATTCCCTATGGACGCATTGGCGATGTCGAGGATGTTGCCAACGCAGTGGTTTTCCTCGCTTCCGACCTGTCCGATTACATCGTCGGCACCACCCTGTTCATCGATGGCGGGATGAGCCTCTATCCGGAGTTTCGCGGCAATGGCTGAGCCTGAAGTGGAACAACAAAGTCCCATCGGTGCCCACGGCATCATCGGCGACATGCGCAGCGCCGCACTGGTCAACGACAAGGGCAGCGTGGATTTTTTCTGCTGGCCGGAGTTCGACAGCCCGACGATCTTCTGCTCGCTGCTCGACACCCCTGAAGCAGGGATTTTCCAGCTCGCGCCGGACTTGCCGGATGCACGCCGGGAACAGATTTATCTGCCCGACACCAACGTCTTGCAGACCCGTTGGCTGAGCGAACACGCGGTGGTGGAAATCACCGATCTGCTGCCCATCGGTGACGATGTCGACGCCCTGCCCCTGCTGATGCGCCGGGTGCGCGTAGTCAGCGGCTCAGCAACGTTCAACCTGCGTTGCGCAGTGCGCCACGACTATGGTCGCGCCGACACCCGGGCCAAGATGGACGCAAAGGACGTGACATTCCACGCCGCTGGCCAGCCGTCGATACGCCTGGCTTCAGATCAGGCACTGCAGATCGACGCGCAAGCGGCCGTCGCGCAATTCACCCTCGAGCACAACGAAACCGCGGCGTTCATGCTCGGCGGCAGCGACGATCCGCGCTTTGCCGAAGGTGCTGCCGAATTGTGCATGCAGCGCACCCTTAAATACTGGCGTGGCTGGATCGGCCAATCCAACTATCGCGGACGCTGGCGAGAAATGGTCAACCGCTCCGCCCTCGCCCTGAAGCTGCTGACCTCACGCCGCCACGGTGCAATCCTCGCCGCTGCCACTTTCGGCCTGCCGGAAACTCCCGGCGGCGAGCGCAATTGGGATTACCGCTACACGTGGATCCGCGATGCTTCGTTCACCGTGTATGCGTTTATGCGCCTGGGCTTTGTCGACGAAGCCAACCATTACATGCAATGGCTGCGCGGACGGGTCAGCGATTGCTGCGGCAAACCGATGAAACTCAACATCCTCTATGCCATCGACGGCCAGCAGGAACTGCCGGAAACCGAACTCGCGCACCTGTCCGGTCACGGCGGCGCGCAACCGGTGCGCATCGGCAACGGCGCTTATGACCAAATCCAGCTCGACATCTTCGGTGAGCTGATGGACGCCGTGTATCTGGTCAACAAGTACGGCGACGCGATTTCCCACGAAGGCTGGCGGCACGTCGGCGAAGTGGTCGATCAGGTCTGCGAGACGTGGCAGAGCGAAGATGTAGGCATCTGGGAGATGCGCGGTGAAACCCATCATTTCCTGCACTCGCGGCTGATGTGCTGGGTGGCGCTGGACCGCGCCATCCGCCTGGCTTCCAAGCGTTCGCTGCCGGCACCGTTCGCCCGTTGGGACCAGACCCGGCAAGCGATCTACACCGACATCTGGGACAATTTCTGGGATGAGGAACGCGGGCACTTCGTCCAGTACAAGGGCGGCACCGCGCTGGACGGCTCGATGCTGCTGATGCCTTTGGTACGTTTCGTCAGCGCCAAGGATCCGCGCTGGCTGTCGACTCTGGAAGCGATCGAAAAAACCCTGGTGCGCGACGGCATGGTCTATCGCTATCGCAACGAAGACGCCAACATCGATGGCCTCAGCGGCACCGAAGGCGCGTTCGCCGCCTGCTCGTTCTGGTATGTCGAATGCCTGGCCCGCGCCGGGCAGGTGGAAAAAGCCCACTTGGAGTTCGAGCAATTGCTGCGATATGCCAATCCGCTTGGGCTGTACGCCGAAGAGTTAGACAGCCATGGGCGGCACCTGGGCAACACACCGCAAGCGCTGACGCATCTGGCGTTGATCAGTGCGGCGAGTTTTCTTGACCGCAAGCTGAGTGGCGAGAAGAGTTCCTGGCAGCCGTAGCGGTGAGCGCTTTTTCGCCAGCGCTTGTCAGACCGATCTCTGATCGACAGGTATGTTTCCACAACGGGCCTGCATGCCAGACAACTGGCTCAGGCCCATCCCCGTCGTCGAACCCGTGCGCCGTTTACGTCTGGCGACAGTCTGTGTAAAAACTGCGCCTACAAAAGCCACACACGTTACGTTGAAACGCTTCGCGCAACGTACGCTTACACGCCGAAATACCTTGTTGCCAGCCGTTACATCCACACCTACCATCCAACGCAACGGGCACAGCGGAGCTGTCCAACCACACCCGAATTCAAGGAACCGGAATGCCTCATCACGTCCAGCGCACCATCGACTCCCCTCCTCGCACCGGGCTGAGCCGCACCCAGCTATGGGAAGCCGCCGACCAAGGCCTGATCAAATGCTGGGAAATCGGCCGCCAGCGCGCCGAACGCTTTCCCGAACTGGCCCGGCGCTGCCTGGCCGGCGAATTGCCGGTGCTTGGCTGGAAGGGTGGCGTCAGTCGCAGCCTGAAGAAAAACGAGAAATACGGCTCACTGAAATATCTGGCGCAGTGGCAGGGACTGCGTGGCGAAGATCTGGATATCGATCTGGCGCAGGAGCGTGCGCTG
Organism: Pseudomonas sp. Sample_21; assembly: GCF_004307525.1. Lineage (NCBI taxonomy): Bacteria > Pseudomonadati > Pseudomonadota > Gammaproteobacteria > Pseudomonadales > Pseudomonadaceae > Pseudomonas > Pseudomonas sp. Sample_21. The sequence continues at coordinate 33,581 of NZ_RCNZ01000022.1, forward strand.
ACGTGCTCACGGACGAAGATGAAGGTGACGTTTACGCCGGATCGGACGAAGTATTTCAATCAGGTCGCGGAGCTTGAGGCTTAGCCGTGCGGAAGTCCGGGCGGTAGCAATCCGGGTACAGGGCACAGACGCCGTACTGGGCGTCCAGATCGGCCATGTGCTGGTAGAACTGCTCGATTTCCCAAAACGTTTCATCCGCAACGGTCATCAGGTAGAAGTAACTGAGCTGATGGTCATTGGGCAGCACCAATGGAAACTCTGCCAGCGCGTCCATCCTCGGCGCATTGGCCAGCGCCGCGAGCATTGGCGTCGGTGCCAGGGATAATTGCTCGAAGTACTTCTGCTTGTATGCCGCCAGACCTATGGCTTCACCTTTTGCTCTGGCATCGATAAGTTGCGCAAGGTTTGCACGGCGCTGCTCCCAGTACGCCGCCGGCAGGTCTACATTCATTTGTTGCTTATGGCTGGCCAATGCCTCATCGGCGCTGAGCTGGCGTTGCGGTTCGCCCGGCACGGTGGCGGATCGTGCGTCCAACGCCTTGAAGGACAGCATGATCGTCGACTTGGCAAACATGCGCTCCATCAGTTCACGGCGCTGCGGGGTGTCCGGCAATGCCGGTAGCGGCGATGCGCAACCGGTCAGCATCACGACAAGTGCCAACATAACAAGCAGCGTTTTGAGTGACATGTATCGTCCTTGAAGCCAGTCGACAGAATGAGCTGCGCAGTCTATCCGATGGTCTAGGGTTTGGAAGACGTTTGCACGGAGTTGACAGTCATGATTCAGTCAGTCCTTACCCCTTTTCTGACCATTGCCTACGAACAGCATGGCCCGAACAACGGCGCCCCGGTGATTCTGCTCCACGGCTTCCCCTATTCCCCGCGCGCCTTCGACGAAGTCGCCCCGGCGCTGGCCGCGCGAGGCTACCGCGTCATCGTGCCGTACTTGCGCGGTTACGGGCCGACCCGGTTCAACAGTGCGCAAACCCTGCGCTCCGGCCAGCAAGCTGCGATGGCGCAGGACTTGCTCGATCTGATGGATGCGCTGGGCATCGAACAGGCCACGCTTTGCGGGTATGACTGGGGCGGTCGGGCGGCGTGTATTGTCGCGGCGTTGTTTCCGGCGCGAGTGCGCGGGCTGGTCAGCGGCGACGGCTACCTCGTGCAGGACATCGCCCATGCGAACCAGCCGTTGGACCCCGAAGACGAGCATCGGCTCTGGTATCAGTACTACTTCCACACGCCGCGTGGCGTCGAGGGACTTAAGCAGAATCGCCGGGAGTTGTGTCAGTTGCTTTGGCGGCTGTGGTCGCCGACATGGGCGCGAAAGGATGAACGCTACCCGCTGACCGCTGGCGCTTTTGATAATCCTGATTTCGTCGACGTGGTGATTCATTCCTATCGGCATCGCTTCGGCTACGCCCCGGGCGATCCAGCCCTGGAGTGGATGGAGGAAGCGCTGGCCACACAGCCGGTGATCAGCGTGCCGAGCATTTCGCTGTGCGGCGCCGATGATGGCGTCGGCCCGCCTTCGCTGATTGATGGAGATGCCGAACATTTCAGCGGCTTCTATGAGCGGCGCGTGCTGGCGGGTGTCGGCCACAACATTCCCGAAGAAGCGCCGCAGGAAACCCTCAAGGCGATACTGGATCTGCTGCAACGCTGACCGAAAACCGCTCCCGATAAGCCTGCGGTGTCACGCCAATGGCACGGAGAAAACTGCGCCGCAGCGTCTCTTCGCTGCCAAAGCCGCAATTGCCGGCGATGCGTTTGATCGGCAAACCGGTATCGCTGAGCAGTCGTCGAGCGGTTTCGACGCGGATCAATTCGATCGCCCGCGCCGGGGTCTGGCCGGTGTCGGCGCGGTAGTGGCGGATGAAGCTGCGTTCGCTCATGCCGGCCTGTTCGGCGAGGGTCGGGACGCCGAGGTCGCAGGTCAGGTTCTCGGCGATCCAGGCGTGCAGTTCATCGAAGCGGTTGCCCTGTTGTTGCAGCGACAGCGTCACGCTGAATTGCGACTGCCCGCCCGGGCGTTTCAGGAAGACGACCAGGTGCCGGGCGACGTCGAGGGCGATGTCGCGGCCGAGATCTTCTTCGACCATGGCCAGCGCCAGATCGATACCGGCCGTGACCCCGGCGGAAGTCCACACCGGGCCGTCGTTGATGAAAATCGGATTGGCTTCGACGCGCAGATTGGGATGTTGCGCGGCCAGTTGCTCGCAGCGCGTCCAATGGGTGACCACGCGGCGGCCATCGAGCCAGCCGCTGGCGGCGAGCAGAAAGGCCCCGGTGCACACCGAAGCCACGCGCCGGCAATGAGTGCCGTGCTCGCGCACCCAGTCGACCAGTTGCGAGTCTTCGGCGGCGGGATAAATGCCCCAGCCACCGGCGATGATCAGGGTGTCGCTGGGCGTTTGTGGCAACGGCTCGGCCAGCACCGCCAACCCCGCCGATGACAGCACCGCCCCGCCGCCGCTGGCGATCACGCTCGGCGCATAGGGCGCGGGCAAACCGCGCTGGCGAGCCAGATCGTTGGCCGAGGCGAACACCTGCAACGGCCCGGTAACATCGAGAATCTGCATGTTGGCGAACGCGAGGACGTGAATGGCTTTAGGCATTTGGCGTAATTCGTGGGGTGATTGGCGTATGCGCCAGAACCTACGCGCCTACAGTGCAGTCGTCCACTTCTTTCAACGGAGCAAGAACGATGCCGCTGCAGATCGGTTTTCTGTTATTCCCGCAGGTTCAGCAACTCGACCTGACCGGCCCTTACGACGTACTCGCCTCGTTGCCCGGCGTGCAGGTGCACCTGATCTGGAAGGACCTGATGCCGGTGACGTCCAGCACCGGCCTGCTGCTGAAACCGACTACTACTTTCGAGGATTGTCCGGATCTGGATGTGATCTGCGTGCCCGGCGGCAGTGGCGTCGGGCCGCTGATGGAGGATCAGCAGACGCTGGATTTCATCAAACGCCAAGCCGCGCAGGCACGTTACGTGACCTCGGTGTGCACCGGCTCGCTGGTGCTTGGCGCGGCGGGTCTGTTGCAGGGCAAGCGCGCGACCACGCATTGGGCGTATCACCAGTTGCTGCCGACCCTGGGCGCGGTTGCGGTGAAGGATCGGGTGGTACGCGACGGCAATCTGTTTACCGGTGGCGGAATCACTGCTGGCATCGATTTCGCCTTGGTGCTGGCGGCGGAACTGGTCGATGCCGATACGGCGCAACTGGTGCAGTTGCAACTGGAATATGCCCCGGCACCGCCGTTCAACGCTGGGAGCCCGGGCGTGGCGCCGAGCGCGGTGGTCGATGAAGCGCGGTTGCGCGCGGCGCCTTCGTTGAAGTTGCGTACGGAGATTACCGAGCGCGCGGCGGCCAAACTGGGCCTGCGCTGATATCCAGCCGAATGCAAAACCTGTGGGAGCGAGCCTGCTCGCGAAGGCGGAGTGTCAGTCGCCAGTGACGTCATCTGGAAGACCGCTTTCGCGAGCAGGCTCGCTCCCACATTTGATTTGTGTCTGGCATGACTGCCACACCTTCACTTGTCCCACCTCACTCGCCCGTGTAGAAAGCCCCTTCCAGAAATCTCGCACAAGGACTTTCGATGAAGGCGCTGCCCTGGCTCTATCTCGCGCTGCTCGGCCTCGGTTACGGACTGGCCCTGAGCTACGGCCAGCTCGGTTGGCTGGCATTGATCTCCGTGGGGCTTTTGCTGTTCGCCGCGTTCGCCGTGCGTCAGCAAGAGGTGCCAGTCGCGCGTTGGCTCGGCCATGGCCTGTTCATCGTTCTGGCCGTGGCACTGGCGATGCACTGGCTGCCGGGCTTCGCCAACGGCCGAGTAATCAATCCGCAACGGTTCACTGACAACGCCGTGCCGTTCGCGATGTACCTCAATCTCGACAAACCGCTGGTGGGCTTCTGGTTGCTGCTGGTCTGTCCATGGATCGTCGCGCGGCGTTCGTTGCGCCTGACGGTCTATGCCACCGCCCTCGCCCTGACGCTGTGCGCGATTCTCGCCCTCGGCGGCGCATTGTTGCTCGGCGTAATCGCCTGGGCGCCGAAGTGGCCGGATCAGGCCTGGCTGTGGGTGCTGAACAATCTGCTGCTGGTGACGCTGGTCGAGGAAGCGCTGTTTCGCGGCTATCTACAGGGCGGGCTGAGCCGTCGCTTCAAGCACCTGCCCTACGGCGACAACCTCGCACTGCTGTCGGCATCGCTATTGTTCGGTCTGGTGCATGCCGGTGCTGGCTGGACCTGGGTGTTGCTGGCGGGACTGGCCGGGGTCGGCTATGGTCTGGCCTACCGTTTCGGCGGACTGGGCGCGGCGATCGCCACCCATTTCGGCCTGAACCTGCTGCACTTCGGCCTGTTCACCTATCCGATGCTGGCCAGTTGACGCAAGCGCGGTTTTGCGACGGCGTACTTGAATCTGAAAAAAAACTTCAATAAAAACCTGTCGGCGCCGACAACCATTCAAAGCCTTGCGGATTGAAAAACCATGCGTAACAACCAGCCCATTACACAACGCGAGCGGACCTTTCCAGCTCAGCAACGGTTGATTTCCACCACCGATGCCAAGGGCATGATCACCTACTGCAACGACGCGTTCGTTGAAATCAGCGGGTTTTCGCGAGAGGAACTGATCCGTGCGCCGCACAATCTGGTCCGTCACCCTGACGTGCCGTCGGCGGTGTTCTCGCACATGTGGGGCACATTGAAACAAGGCTTGCCATGGATGGGCATTGTCAAGAATCGCTGCAAATCCGGTGACCACTATTGGGTTAACGCCTACGTCACGCCGGTGTTCGATGGCAGCCAGGTGGTCGGTTACGAGTCGGTGCGCGTCAAGCCCACCGCCGAACAGATCCGCCGCGCCGAAGCGCTCTATCAACGCATCAACCAGGGCAAGTCGGCGATTCCTTCGACGGACAAATGGCTGCCGCTCCTGCAGGACTGGCTGCCGTTCATTCTGGTCAGCCAGCTGAGCTTCATGATCGGCGCGACGCTGAACTCGCAGTGGGGCTTTGCCCTCGCCGCAGCGCTGTCGGTGCCGCTGGGCCTGATGGGCCTGCAATGGCAGCAACGCGGGCTCAAGCGCCTGCTGCGCCTGGCCGAACAGACCACCTCCGACCCGCTGATCGCGCAGATGTACACCGACAGCCGTGGCGCCCAGGCGCGTCTGGAAATGTCGATTCTCAGCCAGGAAGCACGCCTTAAAACCTGCCTGACCCGCTTGCAGGACACCGCCGAGCACCTGACCGATCAGGCCAAGCAGTCCGACGCCCTGGCGCACAACAGCTCGACCGGCCTGGAACGCCAGCGCGTGGAAACCGAACAGGTCGCCACCGCCGTCAACCAGATGGCCGCCACCACCCAGGAAGTCGCCAGCCACGTACAGCGCACCGCTGACGCCACCCAGGAAGCCAACCGCCTGACCGGCCGCGGCCGCGACATCGCCGGCGAAACCCGTGAAGCGATCCAGCGCCTGTCGGTGGTCGTCGGCGAAACCGGCCTGACCGTGACGCAACTGGCCAAGGACAGCGACGAAATCGGCGGCGTGGTCGACGTGATCAAAGGCATCGCCGACCAGACCAACCT
>NZ_RCNZ01000022.1:39277-42031 GCF_004307525.1 Pseudomonas sp. Sample_21
ACGAAATCGGCGGCGTGGTCGACGTGATCAAAGGCATCGCCGACCAGACCAACCTCCTCGCCCTCAACGCTGCGATTGAAGCGGCGCGTGCCGGCGAAATGGGCCGTGGTTTTGCGGTCGTGGCTGACGAAGTCCGCCAACTGGCGCAACGCACCAGCGAATCCACCGGGCAGATCCATGCCCTGATCGCCAAGTTGCAGCAGACCGCCTCCAGCGCCGTGCAAACCATGGAAGCCGGCCATCGCCAGGCCGAAGAAGGCGTGGCGCGGGTCCTGGAAGCGGATCAGGCACTGGTCGGCATCAGCGAAGCAGTGGCCAACATCACCGACATGACAACGCAGATCGCCGCCGCGACCGAAGAGCAAAGTGCCGTGGCTGAAGAGATCAGCCGTAACATCAGCAATATTTCGGAGCTGGCGGATCAGACGTCCGAGCAAGCGCACAACTCGGCGTTGCTGAGTGAAGAACTGACGAAGACGGCAAACACCCAGTATTCGTTGGTGGCGCGGTTTAACCGCTGATTGCTCTAGCAGGATAAAAAAACCGGACAGCTAAAGCTTCCGGTTTTTTTATTACCTGAAACAAAAAAATAAGCGAAAAGCACATTCTGCGAACTATGTCTAGCTGACAACTCTGACAGTAGACAACATTTTAGAAACTGAATATCTATGAATTACCGTCCGATCAATCGACGGGATCCCCCTACGAGACAGAAGGATTTCATCGTGAGCTTCAGAGATTTTTATAACAAAAATAACGTCCCGCAGATAAATAACTTCGAAACAGAGGACAACGAATTTCAGTGGCAGATCGATTCTTTATCAACCGAAGCCCAAAGAACATTATTCTATAACTCAAGCACGACAACTGATAACTCATGGATATTTTACGGCTCCGTAGGCACCGTTGATTCAGAGGATCTTTTTGGTTTTATGCTCGCAGTGCCGTATATCAACGAGGACATCCTGGAAGGCACTTATACGCTTGCAGCGGGCTTGTACTGTGACCACAGACATTCAATAAAGAAGGGCGAACTTAAAGGCTGGCGAGTTATCGCGGCGGGTGATGCGACACTGAGCATTAAGCTGGATCCTGTAAAAGGGACTGTTGAAGGCGAATTCGAAGCGACATTTGCAAAAACAAAACCCGACGAAACCCCCGAACAAATAAGACCCAAAGGTACTTTCAATTTAAAAAGAGATGATCTGAAAGCCAAACAATATTTTGAGGCATTGCCGGATATTGTTTGATATACCGCAAAGAAATAGCGGGAAGTTGGCCTGTGATTTTGGTGTCGTCTGGGATGCCGCTTTCGCGAGCAAGCTCGCCCCCCCCCATTTGGACCGGGTGCATCAGTAAGAGGCCGGTTGGTCGTCAGGCCAACATCGCGAGCAGGCTCACCCTACATCCGATATGCGGTGACCACAGATATGTGCCCGACGACGATCCCCTGTGGGAGCGAGCCTGCTCGCGAAGAGGCCATAAAAGCCAGCGAACTTATTGAGGCAGCTTCAGTTTGTCCAGTAACCGATTGACCAACAGTTCGTTCAGCATGATCACCTGTTGCAGCGCCAGCAGCGGTTTGCGCTCCGGGCCGCCTATCGAGTTGGCGATGTTACCGGCCATGGCATGGGCGTATGAAAGCGACTCGCAGGCCTCGACCAACAGGGTTTCGTCATCCAGCGTGGGGTCCACGACATAGATCGGGCGATATTTTGGAGAGCTTGGTGGAGCGGCCAGATCTTCGGGTTTGAGGTAGTAATCGAGGGCGCGGTCGGTGGCTTCCTGGATTTTTTGCGGGTCGAGTGCGCGGTCGTGGGAGGGTGGCGGGTTGGGGGTGACTTTGAACATGATGAAACTCCTATTGCAGATTCAAGGAGCCATCACCTTCGCTACCAAACGAGGGTGGCGGCCATACGCGGGTTGGTAGACCGGCTGCAATAGGAACCCGGCGCCCGCGAACGAGCCCCACGCATGACCACCATATAAACCGAGCCCCCAAAAAAAGGACGGTCTGAAGGCGTAGACATACGGCCATTACAGACGGGCTACCAAACCCGATCACTGCTTTTTGTCAGTGACCGAGAAACGATATAGCCAACCTCATGGCGCGTAAGCCGGCGGATTCTGGCGTAGGCGTAGGCAATGGCGCAAGGAGTTGTAGCCGGGATGGCGTAACGGGTCGTGTAGTTTCAACGGGGGTATTTGATGATGTTTAAGTGCAGGGATTGCCTCTGACAGTCAGGTGGTTTGAGGTCGTCTGGAAGAGCGCTTTCGCGAGCAGGCTCGCTCCCACATTTGGATCGGGTACATCAGTGAGGGATTGGTCGACTTGGAGGCTGCCATCGCTGGCAAGCCAGCTCCCACAGGGATTGAGTCCGGCCGGTAGATAGTGGTCGGCTGTCAGGCCGCCTTCGCGAGCAAGCTCGCTCCCACAGAAAAGCAAAACAGCGCAGCTGCCCGCGGCAAAGCCGCACCACTCAACAATGAGCGTTAGCTCGAGTGCTCTCCCACAGGGATTGAGTCCGGCCGGTGGATAATGGTCGGCTGTCAGGCCGCCTTCGCGAGCAGGCTCGCTCCCACAAAAAGCAGAAAAGCAAAGCAGCGCAGCTGCCCGCGGCGAAGCCGCCCCACTCAACAATGAGCGCAAGCTCGAGTGCTTTTGATCTTGATCCACCGGCGACGTCGGAAGGCTGAGTGGAGGGATTGATCCGGGGGTGGGAGCGTAGCGACCGTCTGGCGCAGCCAGACACA